>JANLTF010000419.1:0-2074 GCA_031362825.1 Acidobacteriota bacterium
CCGTGGACGAATCGCGCGATAACGGTCGAAAGGGTCGCTTCGGCCAAATTGCCAACGAATATTGGCGATTTTATGATCGCGGGTTATCGTTCGACCGTGAGCGACGAGGAATTTGTTGTGCTTTATAAGGGCGAGATGGATGGCGATGTGCCGACTTTGGTGCGTATTCACTCGCAATGCCTGACGGGCGACGTTTTTGGGTCAATTAAGTGCGATTGCGGCCCGCAGCTACACAAAACGATGGAAATGATCGAAGCAGAAGGGCGCGGAGCCATCGTTTATCAGCAACAGGAAGGCCGCGGCATCGGAATTATCAATAAAATAAGGGCCTATGCCCTGCAAGACGAGGGAGCCGACACGGTCGAGGCCAATGCAAAGCTCGGCTTTGCCATAGACGCCCGAGACTATCAACAATGTGCCGAAATTTTGTTCGATCTCGGGCTTTGTAAGGTGCGCGTCATCTCGAATAACCCCGAAAAATTGGCCGCGCTGGAGCGAGCCGGCCTCGAGATCGTCGAGCGAATTCCCATCGAGATCGACGCCGAAGAACCTGCCGCTCACTACCTTCGCACAAAGAAAGAGAAAATGGGGCATTTGCTTAATTCCTGACCTTCGTTCAACTTTTCAGTTATTCTATTCATAAATATGGAAATCTGTAGCTTTTTCCTTTTGCTGCATTGCGCTGAAACTCTTTAATGACAACAATTACGCGCAATCTGCCGAAAGGCATAGCATTTGCGTAAAAGTAAGCGAATGTATGTATTTCTGGCCGCGCTCAAGCAGAAATTCAAGTACATACCCTTTAGACAAGGATAATCTGAATATGAAAACAAATATTAAATTATTTACGCTGGCTGTATTTGCCCTAGTGTCGCTTGTTTTTGCGACCGCAAGTATGGCCCAAACCAGCACTACAGGTGAACTCACCGGAACGGTTACCGACACCAATGGTGCCGCCGTCGCCGGTGCAGACCTTACAATAACCGGGCCGGGCCTGCTTGGTTCGAGAACCGCTAAATCAGACTCGGACGGCACATATCGTTTCCAGGCCGTCCCTCCGGGCAAATACACGCTTGAGGTTGCTTCTTCCTCAGGTTTTGGATCCTACAAACAGGAAAATGTCACGGTTAATCTTTCAACCTCATCGACGCAAAACATTGAACTGCGAGCAGCCGGTGTGGGCGGAGTTGTTGACGTCGTGGCCACTTCGGAAATCGACACTACCAACAACACAACCGGATCCAACGTAACTTCGGAACAGTTTTCGAACTTCCCGACCGGCCGCACGGTGCAGTCGCTTTATACGCTCGCTCCGACAGTTGCCCGTTCGGGTTTGCGTGACGCTTCGGGACGCGACCGCGATCCTTCGGTTGCTGGTTCATCCGGCCCCGAGAATAATTACATCCTCGACGGTGTAAACGCTACCGACCCTGCATTTGGCGGTTCGGGTGCTAATCTTCCTTTTGAATTCGTTCAGGAGATCGAGATCAAAACCGGTGCATACGGTGCTGAATACGGTAAATCAACCGGAGGCATCTTTAACGTCATCACCAAGAGCGGCGGCAATGAGTTTCACGGCGACCTCTTTGGTTACGTTACAACCAAGGGACTCGTCCGGGATATTAAAGATACCTCGTTCCCGTTTGTCGGCGCTGCCCCGAACGGCTTTTCCGAGATCGACGCAGGTGTTGATATCGGCGGCCCGATCGTCAAGGACAAATTGTCTTTCTTTGCTGCCTTTAACCCACAGCGTCGAAAGAACTTCTCGCTCACCCAGACGTTTAGAACGCCTGTTGAGAATGAGATCACAACTCCGTTCTATGCCGGCAAGCTGACGTGGAATGTTAATAACAGCAACGTGTTTACCTTCTCCACATTTGGCGACTATACGAAGCAGGAAGGCCATCTCTTTGGCTTCAGCGGTTTCGGTGCCAACCCGGCAAGTTTCCGCGGTAAGATCGAAACAGGCGGTTCAAACTATGCGGCACGCATGAACTCGACTTTTTCAAACAATTTCACGGGTGAGTTTTCATTCGGCCTGCACTTCCAGCGTGCCAACACGACTCCTGAACTT
>JANLTF010000426.1:0-2421 GCA_031362825.1 Acidobacteriota bacterium
GTAAATATTAGTGTTTTCATACGCGGTAGATATTGCATTGTGGCGGCAAATTATTCCGGTTTTGGCACGAGTGTTTTGGATTTGGTAAAATAATGAATTGCTCTTATCGCCAATATCCTATCTATGCACGCTGCGAAAACAAAAGAGGAACAGATCGTCGTTCGCGGTGCACGCACGCATAACCTCAAGAACATCTCGGTCTCATTTCCCGTCAACAAACTGACCGTCATCACCGGCGTCTCGGGCAGCGGCAAGTCTTCTCTCGCATTCGATACGCTCTATGCCGAAGGCCAACGCCGCTATGTCGAGTCGCTTTCGGCCTACGCACGTCAGTTTCTCGAACGGATGGACAAACCGGACGTTGACGAGATCACCGGCATTTCGCCCGCGATCGCGATCCGCCAAAAGAACGCGACCAAAAATCCACGGTCGACCGTCGCAACGCAGACCGAAATTTACGATTATCTGCGTTTGTTATTTGCCCGTGCCGGGACTACGACCTGCCACGTCTGCCGCCGCGAGGTAAAAAAAGATTCGCCCGAATCCGCAGCCGACGAGATCCTTTCCGCACTCGACGAAGGCACGCGCTTTTACGTCCTGTTCCCGATCCAGGAAGAAGTTTCCCGCGAACTCGTCCGCACAGCACGCAAAGGTGTCAGTAGCCCGCACGTAAGTAAGGGCTCGGCAAGTAAGAAGAACCAAAATCTAAGCACACAGGCGTTTCTCATTTCCCTTCTCCAGCAAGGTTTTTCGCGCCTGTTTCGGGACGGCGAGATGATTGAACTGCAAAAGCCCGAGGATTACGAGTTCGACAATTTCGACCACACATACGTCCTCATCGACCGCCTAAAAGCGGCTCAGGACATCCGCCAACGCCTCGTCGATTCGCTCGAGATCTGCTTTCGCGAGGGCCACGCCGCAGTGATCAAGGTGTCAGAACCACCTGCCGTAGCGGGTGGTTTAACGCAACCGGCAAAAACGCTAAGGGCCTCAAAAAGCCAACTTCAGCCACCTGCGACCTTAATTGGTTCTGAGTTGAAATTCTCCGACCGCTTCGTCTGTAAATACGACGGCACGCGTTACGAAGAGCCTGAGCCACATCTCTTTAGCTTTAATTCACCGTTCGGTGCGTGTCCGACTTGTCAGGGTTTTGGCAATACGATCGGGATCGATTACGGGCTTGTCATTCCGAATCCGCTATTATCGCTGAAGAAAGGTGCGATCGAGCCTTTTACACGGCCGACCCACGCGTGGGCGCAGAAAGAGCTGGTCAAATACTGCGCTTCGGTGAATATCGACATGACCGAGCCGTTTGCCGATCTGCCGGATTATCAGCAAAACTGTGTGATCTACGGCGACGAAGGCTGGCGCGGTTTGAAAGGCTTTTTCGCCTTTCTCGAAACGAAGAAATACAAGCTCCACGTACGCGTTTTCCTTGCGAAATATCGCGGTTATACAAAATGTCCCGATTGCGACGGCCAACGTTTGCGTCAAGCCGCACGCGATGTGAAGATCGGGATGCGTTCGCTGCCGGAGATCATTGAGATGTCGATCGCGGATTCGCAGGTTTTCTTTGACAAACTCGAACTCGACGCCGAACGTGCGCAGATCGCGGATAAATTACTGCTCGAAATTCGCCGTCGTCTGAAATTCCTGGTTGAGGTCGGCCTCGATTATTTGACGCTCGGACGCCTTGCCGCGACGCTTTCGGGCGGCGAAGCTCAGCGTATACAGCTCGCCACAAATCTTGGTTCGCTCCTCGTCGGCACGCTCTACGTATTGGACGAGCCAAGCATCGGGCTGCATCCGCGTGACAATTCGCGGCTGATCAAGATCCTCGAGAACCTTCGCGACATCGGTAACACTCTGCTCGTTGTCGAGCATGACGAAGACACGATGCGTGCCGCCGACCACATTGTTGATATCGGTGTATTCGCCGGTGAATTTGGCGGAAATCTGGTGTTCGATGGCGATTTCAACGCGCTCCTGAAGAGCGAGACTTCGCTGACGGCAAAATATCTTCGCGGCGATTCTGAGATCAAGGTGCCGCAGAAACGCCGTCCGGTCACAATAGAAACGATCGAGATCATCGGTGCCCGCGAACATACTCTTCGCGACGTTTCGGTCGAGATTCCGCTTGAAATGCTGGTTTGCGTGACAGGAGTTTCGGGCTCGGGCAAATCGACGCTGGTCCACGACGTGCTTTATGCCGGGCTCAAGAAGAAACGCGGCGAGTGGAACAGCCATGTCGGATTTTTCAAGGAAATAAAGGGCGGCGAGAATATCGACGACATTATTCTCGTCGATCAATCGCCGATCGGCCGCACGCCGCGTTCGAATCCGGTGACGTATATAAAGGCCTACGACGCGATCCGCGAAGTTTTCGCGGGAACCAACGCCGCCAAGACGAAAGGCTACAAC
>JANLTF010000441.1:0-2786 GCA_031362825.1 Acidobacteriota bacterium
GGCCAATTCTGGCGAGATGATGGTATCAGCGGAAACCCGACGAGTACCCAATTTCTCGATCCGCCGCAGATGGTTGTGTTTTAGACCGCGTGTAAATCCGTGAACAATATTAATAAGGTTCTTTCCTCCGAGAACATTTCAATTATACCAAATATGCCGCCCCAAGGTGTTCAAATCCTCCGTGTGATAAAATCTGCCTATACTATGGAAGAACTCGATATCGACCTGCCCAACGCCAAACTCGCGTACACCATCATCCAATCGCTCCTCGACGGCCACGAAGCGCTAAGCGACCTGCTCGTACTGATGTCCCACGCCGTTGACGAAGACGTGTTAAAAGCAATGACGAACACCAACGAATGGGAAAAATATCTGGAATCAAAACGGGTGCTAGAGGGGACCAAGGTGCAGATCGAACTATTTACCGAAACTTTGAAATCGTTGGAAAAAGGTTAAATTCCAGCTACGAGTTGTCAGCTTCGAGCCGCCAGCCAAATCGAACTCCGGCTCTTGCCTAATAGCCGGCAACTGGAATTATTAATTCTGATGTTAGATCTAATTATTATCGGAGCCGGACCGGCGGGCATTTCGGCTGCTTACGAAGCAAAGCAGCAAGGTCTGAGCTATGTCGTGATCGAGAAGGGATTGATCGGGAATACGATCTATAACTATCCGGTCGGATTAACTGTCTTTTCGACGATCAATGAACTGGAGATCAACGAAGGCGAATTGAAACCGGCGAGGGAAAAGCCAACGCGCGAGGAACTGCTTTCGTATTATGTTCGGTTCGTGCTTGAGCATGATCTGAATATCCGGACTGAAGAGACGGTGCTTGAAGTGCGGAGTGCGGAACGCGGAGTGCGGAATGAAGAGTCGGAAAAGGATTCGAAATTCGAGGTAATCACTGATAACGGTAAATACCAAACGGCAAACGTGCTATTTGCAATTGGCTCAATGGATTACCCGCGACAGCTTAATGTAAAAGGCGAAGATCTGCCGAAGGTTTATGATCATTTTCGCGAGACATATCCGTGGGTGAAAAAGCGTGCGTTGATCGTCGGCGGCGGCAATTCGGCGGGCGAGGCGGCTTTGTTTTTGGCCCAGGAAGGCGCGGATACAACTCTCGCAATCTTTCGCGATCAATGGGAAAACACCGATCCGAAACAGGGCTGTATCAAATATTGGGTCAAGCAGCCGCTTGAGAATGAACTTAAGGAACAGTGCCTTAAGTTGTTCTTTCTAGGTAAGGTTATAGAGATTCGCGAAGATGAAGTAGAACTTGAAAGTGAGAACGGAGAACAGGTAACTTTGCCGAATGATGTCGTCTTTGTTCTGATCGGCTCGGATGCTGATCTGACTATGTTGAAGAATCTCGGGGTCGAAACTACGAACGGAAAGGGCTCTGAGGTTCCGGTTTACGATCCGGAAACTTTTGAAACCAACGTCCCCGGCATTTACGTCGCCGGCCACTTCACAAACCAACGCCACATTAAAGGCGCGATCGACGCGCCTAAAGTATTGATCCCGCATATTAGTCAGAACCGCCTGCGTCAGCCGGCGGCGAAATAGTCGGCATCAAAGATGCGGCCGTAAAAAAGGGACCGCGAATTTCGCCCCCCCCCAACCAAATAAGTTAGCGTTCACGCCGCCCACTTACGCAGGCGGTTCTGACTCTAATTGCTGTCCGGTTTCGTCGTTCTGATCATCACCTTTTGACCACCCTTACCGTTAAAACGATAAGCGATGTCAGCAGGATTGATGTCATATGACGTTACGTCGAATGTCTCTGCCGTTTTATCGCCCACGCTGGTGGTCCAGCGATAAGGCAACTGCACGCCGCCTGTGCTGCGGTAATCGGTAAATTTGACAGTGAATTCTGCCGTTTCAGCCGCACCTTCGATCTTTCTGGTGAAAACTACCACATCCTTTTCTTTCGGAGCATCAGCCGGAAGCGGTTCGCCCGTGCGGAATTTCATGATCTGTGGCATTTTGTGGCCGGTGTAGGTCATAGCGACCGGCAGGCTCGATGCACGCGAGATGAAAAGCTTGTATGTAGCACCGCCAAATGACGCATTCACAAGATCACACGGCGTGCCGTCGATCGAGGTTTCACCGGCATATGTGTATTCGACATCGATTCCCTGCGGAGCCGTCAGCAGCAGCGAAAGCGTCGTGCGAAGCAGTTCGTTCTGCCTCATCGCTCCATGATGAGCACTTGGGCCGCCCGCAAGTCTGACATCAAATGTCTTGCCGTCTTTCGACGTAAACGTGGCATGGCCGTCACCTCGACTCGCGATCATTTTGTCAGCCTCGGCTCCGGTAAATTCCTGCGTCGTCCCGTCCGCTTTTTTTATGACGACACGCTTTACATTATCGCCGCTTCCTGCCGGATGTGCTGCGATCACCTTGTCGGCTTCGGCTCCGGTCAACTCCTGCGTTGTGCCGTCGGGCTTGCGAATGATGACCTTGCGGACCGGGCCGCTGCCGTTGTCTTCTTCGTTTACCATCACTCGCGTCTGGCCCTTGGGGTCGCCTTTAGGATCGATGGGGAAACCTTCGACTCGAACCTTTGAATGTTGCTTCGCATCTCCAATAACGACTACGTCGATCTGCTTATCAATGCTCTGCTCGCCGCCCGCTGATTTGTCGCCGCTGCCGATCTTGATCATTTTCATCATCTTGTCAGGCAACTGAAGTGCGATCTCCGTTTCGCCTGCTTCGGCACGATCGCCGTGGGTCGTTTGCCCTTTGATCACCATGCTGTTGATCTGTGCGATCGCGACATC
>JANLTF010000467.1:0-5037 GCA_031362825.1 Acidobacteriota bacterium
ATCATCACGCCGAGCTTGAGGATTTCTTCGAGGTGGTTCTGGAGGGTGATGGTGATCAGGTGAGAGCAAAAAGACCGGCCGCCTGCTCCTCACGGCGTACGACCCGGACAGTGTGATGAATTATTGCAACCCGCGTTGGAATAACGACGGCAATCTCTCACCGCTCGACATCGTCGGGATCCAAAAGCTCTACGGCCAACGCAAGTCCGTGCCTCAAGGAAAGATCACGATAACCGACGAACTGAATATCGCCGCCGGACAACGCTCGGAGACGATAATTATGCAGTTCGGCAGCAATCTCGTCCGGCGCGACTTCTCGGTAAATGTGAATTCTCCCGTCGCGCAACGCTTTTACACTTTCAACGGAACCGGGAAATACTGTTACAAACTGTGGTCGAACACCCTTTACGCCGATAACCAGTACTACGAAGGCTACGGCGAAGGCTGCTGGACGCTCGAGGCCGGCAAAAACTACGCGGTATCAGTCCGTTTCAAAAAAGGCACAAGGGGAAAGGCGTTTGATATAGTCTTGCAATAATCTGCGGGCTTCGCCCGTCTATTTGCGGTGAAGCTACGCTTCACCGGCAGGCAGAAATAACTAATGCGGCTGTGCCGCCGCTTCTTTCTTTGTTGTAAACAAACGGCGGCATAGCCGCGTATGATGTTTTTAGGCTCCGGAGAAGCATAGCTTCTCCGCAAATAGGGCGGCACAGCCGCGAAACAAAACGGCAGAGCCGCGTATCGGCTCTCAGAACCCAACTTCCTTCTCAAACCTCACCATCTCCCGCGTCGTCGGGTGCGGGAACGCAAGGCGATAGGCGTGCAAACATAAACGCCGGTGTTCCGTCCCCGCACGCTGCACGTCACCCACGATCGGATGCCCAATATGCGCCGCGTGGATCCGAAGCTGATTAGTGCGCCCCGTGACCGGCTCTAGCTCGAGCAGCGTCGTGTTTTCGTGACGCTCTCGAACTTTATAGTTTGTCACCGCTCGCTTTCCGTCATCCTTCACGCCCCACAGTTTTATATCAGCAAACCGCCCGATAGGCGCGTCGATAGTTCCCTGCTCGTGTTCAACCGCTCCATCGACCAGCGCAAGATAAAGCTTCTCCACTCGCTTCTTCAAAAAATGCCCCGAGATCACCCGATGAGCCCTCGCCGTCTTCGTAACCACCACAAGCCCGGAAGTCAGACGGTCGAGACGATGCGGAAGGCCGGGCCGGATCATGTCGCGATTGTCAGAACCCGCTGCGTTAGCGGGGGGCATGTACGTTGGGTGAGAAGTCGCGTCTAGGCCGCCCACTAACGCAGGCGGTTCTGACTGGTTCAGGTAAAACGCGAGCGCATTCAACAACGTCCCGCTGTTATCCCTGTGCGACGGATGCATGAGCATGTCTTCGGGCTTGTTGATGACGATTATCTCGTCGTCTTCGAAAATGATATCGAGCGCGATCTCCTGCGGCTGCATGGCCGTCCCGCGTGTGTGATCTACCGTTATCTCAACGAAATCGTTCGGGCGCAGTTTGTAGCCTCGGTTCTCCCAACGGCCGTTTACTTCGCACTGTTCGCTCTTTACGACCGCACGAAGATACATCTTACTTAGCGAACGAAATTGCCCAAGCAGGAAGTCTTCGAGCCGCATTTTGTTGTGCTCGTCCCCAGCCATGATGTGTACGCGCGTTTCCACTAATTGATTGTAACGTATCGCGTGTCCCGAAAGGCAGAAACACGACCGGTAGGGAGTGTGTTCCTGGTGCTCGAGGTTATCCGTCCTTCGTTAAAGCACGTCGGGCATCACCGAGCCGTGAGAACACACTCCCTATCGGTCGTGTTTCCGCCATAGCTCTGCCGTTTGCGCTACAATTTTGTAGGTAAAATGAAACTCGACCACATCGATCTAATTGCGAAAGCAGCAGGTGCGTTCGCGAACGGCAGCGGGCTTCGCGATGGTGCGGGCGTCGTGACGAAGACTGTGGTCCGTGCGTTGTCGGCGGACGTCGCTTTTATCGTCAGACAGCGTGCTGACGACGGAGTTGCCGACCTCGTCGCGGCCGAAGGCGTCGGCGTTGCGGATTTTCGCCGCCTAGAATCACGGATCGCAAAGAGCAGCTTGTGGCGTATGTTCGAGCTCTCAAAGCCTCTCGCTATCGATGACGTCAGTGCCGATCGTGCACTTGATTTCCTGGCATTTGGCACACAGACGCGCTTCCTCGTGGCAGTGCCTGTGTCCGTCAAAGGCACGACCGTAGGCATGCTTGCGGCGGGCTTCAGGGCACAAACACGTGTCGAGGAAAATGCAGTGATCCGCGTGCTCAGTGCGTTCGCTCCAGTCATCGCGCAGGCGATGCTCGTCGAACGTGTGATGGCAACCGCCAATCGCCAACTCGCCGAGGAGAACCTTCATCTAAAACAGGAGCTCCGACAAAAGTACGACCTGTCGCAGCTCATCGGCAACTCCGGCCCTATGCGTGCCGCCCTCGATCAGGTGACGCAGATCGCCCGTTCCAATTCAACGGTGCTCCTCCGCGGTGAACACGGAACCGGAAAGGAACTGATCGCCGGCGCCATTCATTACAACAGCCTGCGATCTAAACGCCCCTTTGTAAAGTTAAACTGCTCGGACGTGCCTGATGCCTTGATCGAAAGCGAACTCTTCGGCACCGATCGAAAGGGCCGCTTTGAGCTCGCCGACGGCGGCACACTTTATGTCGACGAAGTGGGCGGGCTACCGCTCCGTCTACAGAAGAAGTTGCTCCGTGCGGTGCAGGGGCGCACATTCGAACGTTCCGGCAGCGACGAAGTTGTGCCGGTCAACGTCCGTCTGATCGCATCGACAAGTCTGGACTTGGCGGACGCGGTTCGTGCGAAGAAATTTGACTGTGAACTGAGGGATCACCTGGCCGGCTTCACGATATACCTGCCGCCGCTGCGCGAACGGAAGGCCGACATACTGCTGCTCGCCGAGCATTTCCTCGAAAAATACGAGCGTGAGCACAAGAAGAACGTCAAACGCATCTCGACGCCCGCCATTGACATGCTCACTGCCTATCACTATCCCGGCAACGTGCGTGAGCTCGAAAATGTCATCGAACGCTCGGTGCTGGTCTGCGATTCGAACGTAATTCACGGCCATCACCTGCCGCCAACGCTGCAAACTGCTGAGGTGAGCGGCACGGAAACTCGCGTCACGCTGGCCAGTGCAGTCGAGGCGTTCGAACGCGATATGATCATCGATACGCTCAAATCGACGCGCGGCAACGTCGCCAAAGCCGCGATAATGCTGCGTTCGACCGAACGCATTCTCGGCTATAAGATAGTGAAGTACGGTATAGACAGACAGCGCTTCCGCAGGTAATGGCACAAGCCCGCACGGAGTAAGGGCGTAACGCGACGTATGCAAACGGTAGAAAAACTCATCAGCGACCTGCCCGACCCGGACGCCGCACGGCGTTTTCTCGGCCAACTCGCTGAACAGCACGCTGCACAGTACGAAAAACTGTTGAAACAGGACGGCCTTTTGTCCGATGTGCTCACACTTGTGTCCTTTAGTCCGCTCCTGGCGACCACCTTGCTGCAGAATCCGGATTACATCGCGTGGCTTGGACGCAAGCGGGCGGACTCGGGCGTCAGGAGCCGCGACGAGTTGATCGAATCGCTCGCCCGTTTTGCCTTGACGAACTCCCAACTGGATCCGCAGGTCTTATTCGCACGCTTCCGGAGGCGAGAACTGCTCAGAATATTCCTCCGCGATATCAGGCGGCTGGCGACAATAGCTGAAATAACCGAAGAGATATCCAACCTGGCCGACGCGATACTCGAAACGGCGCTCGAACGGGCCCGCCATGAGATCGACAACCGCTTCGGGCATCCGCAGGAAGCTGACGACAAAGGCCGGTTTGTGCCGTCGGGCTTCTGCATTGCGGCGCTTGGCAAGCTGGGGAGTAAGGAACTGAACTATTCCAGCGACATCGATCTCCTGTTCATATACAGTGCCGAGGGAAAGACCACGGGCGGGTCGCGGGAGAGTGTTACCAACCGCGAGTACTACGTAAAACTGGCCGAGTACATTACCAAACTCGTCGGCTCGCCTTCAGGAGAAGGGGCCGCGTACCGTGTAGATCTGCGGCTCCGGCCGCATGGTTCGCTTGGGGCATTGGCATTATCGGTCGCCGATATGATCAGGTATTTCAAGACCGAGGCACGGGCGTGGGAGCGGCAAGTACTGATCCGTTCGCGCAGTTGTGCAGGTGAGACGGAGATCTTTAAACACTTCTTTTCCAAAGTCGAGGACCTGGTCTTTTCCGATACGCAGTCGGTCGAGGGATCACTTGCGAATGTCCGCAGGTCTAAGGAAAAGATCGACCAGGAGAATGTGAACCGCCGCGGTTTTGATGTAAAGCTCGGCCGCGGAGGCATACGGGAGATCGAATTCCTAGCTCAGGCGTTGCAGCTTGCGTACGGCGGGAAAGATAAATGGCTGCGCGTCCCGCACACGCTTATCAGCCTTTCCCGCCTTGCGGACAGAAAGTACATCAGCAAGGGCGAATTGTCCGAACTTTCGTCCGCCTACGAATTCCTCCGGCGTACCGAGCACATCCTGCAGATGAAGAACGGCGTCCAGACGCACACGGTCCCCGACGAACCTGATAAACGCGCCCTCGTAGCGCGTAAGATGTCGTTCGCCTCGCATGGTGATTTCGAATCCGAACTCAATACCGCGACGGCCAGCGTGAGCAGAATATTTGCCCGCGTGTTTGGCGAGACGCCCGCGGAGCACACCGACCTCGACATAACAGATGTCCCCGACCGCCAGGAACGTACACTCTCGCACGTGATGGCGTCCATCGAGAAATCCGAAATAGCAGCCGGTGCCGACATCAATACTGTCGTGCTCGACCGGTTAGTGAACGTGTCGCCCCACTTTGCGGCTATGCTGGCGGCGAACCCGCAGTTGGCGGTCGATCTGCCCGATCCGGACGACGAATTCGAGCAGCCGGATTACGAAATGATAATGTCGGCGGCGATCGATAGTACAAG
>JANLTF010000534.1:0-42540 GCA_031362825.1 Acidobacteriota bacterium
GTGTTCTTATTTTGAAATTCGACCAGCGTCGGACTCGTTTTGGACACAGCAAGATTGGCCGTTTCAACGCGCTTTGCGGGAGCTAAAGCTGGAGCAAGTCCCGGAGCCGCAGAGGTTGCCGTCGTCCGCGCGGGCGAGGGCTGCGTTGAGGCCGGGGGCGGAACCGCGTATGGATTTGTCTTCTGCACATACGGTTTGGGCGGCGGGCGTTTCGTGGCGTTCTGCTCGATCGCGGGCAGTCTGCCGGACGTTGCAATTTTGGGCTTCAATTCTTCGCGGACGGTGTCGTTCATCATGGCGCCGCAAGTCAGGCAAATTGACAGCGTCGGCGCCAAATTACGATTGCATACCTGGCATTTCATAGGCTTTACAAATGATTCGTTCGGGAATATGTTAAGCGCGATTCGACAAAAACTAGCTGATAATATCAGAACTTACTTTAACTAGTCAATAGTAAAGCGCAGACAAAATTAGGTTTCTGGGAAATTACGGATATGTTACGAGCCTGTGGAAAACAAATAGAGCCTTAAGCGCCTGTCATATTCGCTGACGACCGGCAAATCCGGCGTCGGTCTCATGCCACCATTCGATCTCATCGGCGTCACCGATCTGCCAACAAAGGGAAACAATACGGTCCGATCGCATCGATGGAAAATCGATCAGCCCGCGTGTGTAATCCTTTAGTTCGATGCCCAATTCGCTGACTTCTGTGGTAAGCTGCCCGACCTTGTAGAGAGTGTTGACGTAGCCCGTCCCGCCTTCCATACCGCCACCAAAGTGCGACGCACTCGCCGCCGCCCGCGACGAATCACGAAGCTCGTTGATCGCGGCATAGAGCCGTTTTATCTCAACGAGCCTTGGAATTATCGTCGGCAGCAAGCTATTCGCTTCGCTTAGGGTGAATAGCTTCATCGCTCAAAATGTCCGCCCGCAAAACGCTCGTCGTTGTCGTTGTCGTCCGGATAGTCTTGCTCCATTGAGATCGGACTTCCGATCTCGCCCGGCGGCACAAATGACGGAATGTCGTACTCGCCACCCTGCGTAATATCTTTACGAATTAGGTCAGCGATATCGCCGAGATCTATAAAAAAATCGCTCACGTCTATCAATCTTGGTGCCGTATTCGAGCGAAACCCCGCAACCTCGACGCGGCAGCCCTTGTATGCGACCGCGTTGATCGCATAAACAAAATCTTCGTCGCCCGACACCAGAACTGCTGTGTCATAACGCCCGGCAAGGCTTAGCATATCCACGGCGATCTCGACATCGAGATTTGCCTTTCGCGTTCCGTCGTAAAAGGTCTTTAGTTCCTTTTGGATAACGCGAAATCCATTGCGCCGCATCCACAGGAGAAATCCCTGTTGACGCTCGGCCCCGACATCGACGCCAGTGTAAAAAAATGCACGCAGCAGCCTCCCGTCACCGAGCAATACGCGGAGGAGTTTGTTGTAATCGATGTCGATATTATGAAAACGCGCGGCGTGGAATAGGTTGTTGCCGTCGATAAATACGGCAACGCGTCCGCGATGGCCAAACTGCCAGGACGATCTGGTAGTCGTGTCGAACTGCATTATTTTATACCTCAAACTACGAGAATCTCGGCGCAGATCGGATAGTTGCAATGCGAGGTTTGGGCGGCGGCGGGAACAGTTAACCTAAAAACGAGCGTGAAAATAATCGGATCAAATCTGTCGGTTACTAAATATTTCGGTCAAATACTAAATGTCGTCTAAATTTACCAATGCCACCTACGATCGGCCACTCCGACCAACCAATGCTGAACCAGTTAACAGTTTGCATCGGTAAAGCCAGACGGTCAAGCAAATTCAACGTTTTGATGCTAAAATCTGAGGTTTGCGGATGTGCCTATGCCCAAGTCGCCCGAATCAACTGATCAGGAACGATCGACGTTCGACCCATCGATCCAGACCGAGAATATCGCCTATTCACCGGTAGAATTGCTGACCTGCGATGGATGTAGCCGCCAAAATCCGCCGAACCGGATAAACTGTATTTACTGCGGATACGAGCTAGCGATCACTGCCGCACATTTCGCGGAGGCAAGGCCGCTTATCAGAAAGCTCGAGGCGTGGGAGCAGGGATTCAACATCATCTACCAGGCTAAGATCGACGGAGACGAGCTCTCGAACAAAACGATCGCGCCGTTCGTCTCACTAGAGCCTGGCGAAGTTGAGGCGATCTTGAATGTGAATTCACCGATGCCGGTGGTGAGGGTTGAAAGTTTCAAATTAGCAGAGATCCTTGTCGGCGAACTTGGCAAACTCGGGCTGAGATGTTCGGTCGTCAGCGATGCTGATCTCGCTGCTAACAAACCTCTAGTTCGGCTGGCGAGTATCGAGATATCGGAGACCATCTTTCAGTTCGTCGACTTCAATACTCGCCTTACAACCGAGGTTCCATTCGGCGACCTTGCTTTGATCGTCCTGGGACATTTGAGCAACACGCGGACCGATCTCGTCGAAAAGCGAAAACGGAAAGGTGCCGAATTGCTTGATGAAACCTCATCATTTACAGACGAAACCGTCATCGACCTTTACACTAGAAGTGACAGCCGCGGTTTTCGGATCAATCCCGCCGGATTTGACTATTCATGCCTCGGCCCGGAAAAGACCTTTTTGGCAAAGGATAATATCGGGCGGCTCGTTAAATTGTTGTCGGCCCTTGCACCTAATGCTCGACTCGTCGACGATTATTCATCGGTCAAACGCTCCCTTTCTCTTGTCTGGGAAATCGAATCCCGCAGCGACGCACAAGGAATTAGGCGGCTGGGCATCGGGAAAACCGGTTTTGGAAAGGTCGAATCGACCTCAAACCTGCAACAGTTCACAAAATATTCGCGCCTCCAATGGCATCTGTTATGAAAAAAAAGTTCGGTGTTCCCGGCCCTAAGTTTCGCGACGAAAACCGTAGGCCAAAAGCCACAGACCAAAAGTCGGCGACGCCATCGTCGCTGATCTACGGCGTTCTGCCTGTCCTCGAAGCATTGCGTGCCGACGCTCGTAAGGTCGATAAGGTTCTGATCGCGGACGGTTCGCACGAACGCCGTTTGCAGGAGATCATTGATCTTTGCCGTTCGCGTTCGATCGCCTGGAACCGTGTGCCGCGCGACAGTTTTGCCAAGCATCTCGACTCGGAAGTGAATCATCAGGGCGTTCTGGCGTTCACGGCCGCGGCCGGTTATGTCGATGTCGATGAGGTTCTAGACGCGTCCGAGGTGCCGCTGATCGTCGTGCTCGACGGCGTCGAAGACCCGCGAAATCTAGGTGCCATTCTCCGTGCTGCCGAATGCGCAAATGTCGATGGCGTCATCATTCCCGAACGTCGTGCCGTTGGTTTGACGGACACCGTGGCAAAATCCTCGGCCGGTGCTATCGAGTACGTAAAGGTCGCCAAGACTGCTAATCTCAATCGCCTCATTGAGGATCTAAAGGCTCGGAACATCTGGGTCGTGGGCACGAGCGTCGATGCGACAATGGACATTTACGAATGGGACTGGCGTCAACCTTCCGCTCTCGTCCTCGGCGGCGAAGGGTCAGGGCTGCATCGGCTCGTCGCGGAGAACTGCGACGTCTTGGTAAAAATACCGATGTATGGAAAAATAGAATCCTTGAACGTTTCAGTCGCCGCCGGCGTTATACTTTTTGAAGCACGTCGGCAGAGGAATGTCATTGGTGAGTAGTCTTTTGTCGTTTGCTTCGTGCAGAAAACAAATTATCCGGACCACTGAGAACTGACCACCGACCACTGACCACTGACCACTGACTATTATGTTTTGCCCAAAATGCGGACAACAGAATCCTGAGAACGGTAAATTTTGCCGGGGTTGCGGCACTGATTTGGGCAATGTTTCAGGTGCTCTCGCCGCCAAGCCCGCGGCAAAACAGCTCGTCAATCACAAAGGCAAACCGATCCACTGGGAAGGTGCGATCACCAAGTTCTGCACCGGCCTTGCGTTTTTGATCATCTCGATTGCTCTGTCGTTCTCGCGGATGGGCGAGAGCTGGTGGTTTTGGATGCTTATACCGGCGTTTGGTTCAATGGGCGGAGGCATTGCCCAGTATATGCAGCTTCGCCGGGCGGAAAAAGAACAGCCGGCATTCGCGTCTCCTGAGTCAATCAACCTGATCGACACGCCGCAAAACCACTCCCTGCCGCCGCCGCAGACCCAATGGGTCGCCCCCGAATCGCGCTACAAGACAGGCGATCTCGCCCCGCCGAGCGTCACCGACAACACGACCCGACATCTTGAAATGGACAGCGAAGGCAAAACAATGGCATTGCCAAAAAAATAGGCTGCCCGGAAAAAGAAATATCCCGCAATTGTTCAAACGACAATTGCGGGATATTTAATTTCCTTCTAAGCCTTTCCAGCGGCTTTATTATGTCGTTTTAGCCTTTTCTTCGTAGCTGACTATCAACTTCTTGATCATGTCAGCGTCTTTTGATTCAGGCTGCTTTTTGAGAAACAACTTAAGTTCGCGGGCGGCGTCTGCGTAGCGTTTCATCTCGTTTCCGTACATTAGGGCAAGGTACCAGTTCGCCATCGGCAGAGTGTCCTTAGACAGCTCTTTGGCTTTGAGCAACTGCTTTTCCGCCTCTGAATATTGCTTCTTTGATTTGTAGATAACTCCCGCTAGCACCATTGCCTCGGTCGATCCGGCGTAAAGTTCGAGCGACTTTTTGACCGCAGCAAGCCCTTCGTCGTAATAGTTCAGTGAATTGAACGAATACGCCAGCCCATACCAAGACCGATAGCTTCGCGGATTGACTTCGACCGCGAGCTGCAACAAAGTGGCAGAAGCCTGATACTGCTTGATCTTGACGTACTCCATACCGAGGCGTTCGAGAGCCGCAAAATATTTTGGATACGCTTCTATCGAAGATCTTAGTCCGGCGAGGCCCTCTTTATCTTTCTTCTCAGTGAGGTCGAGAACTGCCTGATCAAATAGCTTCTTTGCATTCGGAGGAATATCCTGGATAAACAGCGCGGCAGTTACGCCCGCGAAATCCTTTCGAACCCTCATTCGAAAATCCATCTGCTTCCGTTCAAAGGCACCTTGCCGAAGTGTTCCGTCCTGATTCTCGCGGGTGATATTTACGATCTCCTCGGATAAGGTCATTTCTTCGTATTCCGGCTCGAGGGTGCGGACACGGACGCTAAAACGGCCCTGGCTGACGCCGGTAAAAAAATAGCGACCCGAACCGTCCGTTCTCGTATATTTGATCGAACTACCGTAGTCATTGAGCAATTCGACCGTGGCATCGTAAAGGGGCCGACTATCGACGCCGGTTACCTCGCCGGAGATCATGTTGCCTGACTGCCCGTAAGCGGACGCGACTGAAAACACCACTAGAACTGTGGCGAAAACTACAGACGGTGCGATAAATTTTTTGAGCTTTAACAAGATCATTTCTTTACTTCCCTGTTGGAACTGATGTCTTATGCAGATTTTCCTATTATAGCGTTTTTGATGCTTCGAGCAAATGATACGCTGCCTTGACAGCCGTTGCGGCGTCACCCGCAGCACCACTGATCGTAGGAGCAAGCGGATTTGCTATGTCGCCGATCGCGAAAATAAGATGCTGATTTGTCATACACAATTTGTTCGTGATGACATATCCGCGATGATCGAGCCCGATCTCAGGAGGCAAAAAGCAGTTGTTCGGTTCGACACCTATCCTGATCAAAAGGGCATCGGCCGGAATCACTTCCGTCTGGTCAGAATCGAGTTCCATATATTCGACGGACTCGACTGACGTATCACCTTTTACGCCGGTTAAGCAGACGTTCTCAATTATTTTTATTCTGGTATCACGCCTGACCTGTTCGATGAATTCGCGGCGGGCCGCAAAGTTGCCGCTTCGGTGCAATAAGGTGACCGACCGGGCATTTTCAGAAAGGACCAGGGCGTTTTCAAATGCCGCGTCACCGCCACCCACAATGACGACTTGTTTACCCTTTACGATTTCGCACGAAGCGACGCCGGAATCGAGAATTCCCCGACCGACAAACTCAGTTTCGCCCGGAATTCCGAGACGACGGCGCCTGACGCCCGTCGCTATAATGATTGCTCGTCCACCGACAATCGTGCCATCGACAAATGTCGCGGTCAGGCTGGTCGTATCTATTCTCGCAACTTCCCCGGACGTTGGAACGAGCGAATCGCCCAAGGCGACGTGTCCGGCGAAAATGTCACGCATTTGGCGTCCGTTCGCCGTACTAACACCAATGTAGTTCAAGATCGGATTGTAGGTTTTTAGCAATTGCCCGCCGAGTTCGGCTTCTTTCTCAATTACGATCGACGACAGCCCGAGATCGGAACACCAGAGAGCCGCCGCCATTCCTCCAGGCCCGCCGCCGATGATCAGTAGGTCGTATTTTGATAGGCCGTCCGCCATAAATTGTTGCTACTTTTTGTCAACGAAAACTGACGCTTTTTGTCACTCTCAAGCAAATAGAAACTGTGCCTTAGATCTGCTCAACGCTCGCAACTCTAACATTCTAGGCGGTAAACGCCGATAAAACAATTAAGATGCCCGATCTGAAGCCGTGGCATCGGTATTGCTTTTGAAACTGCTGAGTATTTGGGCGCCGTCATCTCGGTACGATCAAACATACTCGCGACCCAACTCCGACCAAACCCTTCGCGAAAATATGAGATTAGAAATCGAATCAACTGTTTCCTCACCAATTTCCGTCGCAAACGACTCGCACAGCTCAGTCGAGACCGACAAACTTCTTAAGCAAGGCGTGGCCGCAGCCCAGAGCGGAGATAGGCCAATGGCCCGAACGCTCCTCTCAAGAGTCACCGAAGCCGACCCATCGTGCGTTGACGCGTGGCTTTGGCTCGCATCGATAAGCGAATATCCGGAAGAACTCCTCGTGGTTCTCAAAAAGGTTCTGGAGATTGAGCCTGCGAACGAACGAGCCCTTACATGGGAAGCAGCGACCCGCTCGTTGCTCGCGAAAACTCATGTCCAAAGAGCTGCTATTGCTAGCGAAGAAGGCAACCATGCGTTTGCGATGCAGAGCTTCGACGAAGCTATTTCGTTCGACGACGCCTGCGAGCCGGCCTGGTATTGGAAAGCCTCGCTGACCTCAGACGAGAACGAAAAACTCGATTGTCTGGCAAAAGTACTTGCGATCAACCCGGACAATGCAGATGCCCGCGAAGCGGTTACCGCAGTTGAACAGGCTCGATCCGCCGAAAAAATGCACGAGGTCAAAAGGAGGGCCTCCGCCGGTGATCTTGAAACCGCAAGCGATCTGCTGGTTGAGGTGCTTGCCGCCGAGCCTGCGAATTGCGAAGCCTGGGTGCTTCGTGCTCACCTTGCCCGATCGTTCGAAGACAAATTTGAGGCCTACAACCGCATCCTTCAAGCCGATCCGTCAAACACCTTTGCCCAGTACGGCTACGATTTTCTCGCGGAGTTGACAGAATCCGTAAAACCGGTCGAGACAATCGATACAGCCGTTTCCGAAGTTGAACCTGTCGAAAAGCCGGCCCAAGAAGCTGCGGAACAGCCCGAACCGGAAGTCTTGATGGAGGCTCTTGATCAAAACGTCTCAAACGAATCCCCAGCCGAGGAACTAGCCGCCCAAGCCGAATCGAAAGAAATCGAATTTGCCAGCGAACAGCCTCATTTCGAAGAAGAACCAGCTTCGCTTTTCGAGCAAGACACAATGCATTTTGTTCCGGACGACGAGATTGAGGCCGCATCCCGAGAAACGGCCGAGAGCATTGACCCGTTCGAACAGCCCGCAGACGAATACGAGCCCGTCAGCATGGTCGCCGAAGAGGCCGCCCGCGAAGCCGAACTGTACGCATCACCGACGGCCGAAACACAAGAATTTAGCGCCGACGAACACAATTTCGAAGAGATTATCGCTCCCGAAGACCCATCCGAATTGATCGACGATACCGTAGTGCCTTCGTTCTCGTGCGAATCCGACACGCCTCCACCTGCATCGCCTTGGGACGCACCGGCAGATGATCTCGAACGGAGTTTCCAATTGGAAGCCGCAGAGGTCCCGAAAAACTACTTTGATTCCCCTTCAATAACCTCAACGCACGCCTGTTCTTACTGTGCCGCGGCGATCGAGCGTCAAGCTTTCTCGTGTGACAATTGCCACGCCGTGCTCTCGCTCTCCGACATTGAATCGCTGCTGGCGAACAATTCGGTCAATTTTGACACTATTCAGCAATCAGTAGCCAAGATGGAAGCTGAGTGGAACGCACGCGATTTCTCTTCTGAGGAACTCAAAACTTTGGGCATTGGACAATTTAACCTGAAAAATTTTGAACTCGGCTTTGCCTATATTCAAGAGGCGTCACGGCTGGAACCAAACGACGTAATCCTTGCCGGCCAGATAAATGCCCTTGCGATCCGCCTCGGCGAAATCAAGCGTCAGGACGAGATCAATGAGGCGATGCCGAAGGGCAAGACGATCTTGGTCGTTGATGATAGTGCGACCGTGCGGAAGCTTATCTCAAGCAAACTCGAAAAGAGCGGTCATCAGGTGATCTGTGCCGTGGACGGCGTCGAGGCTATGGCAACGATAGAGACAATGGTTCCCGATCTTGTTCTGCTGGACATCGCAATGCCGCGTATGGACGGATATCAGGTCTGCAAACTGATCCGTGCCAACGACGCTGCTAAGAACGTCCCCGTCGTCATGATCTCGGGCAAAGACGGCTTTTTTGATAAGGTCCGCGGCCGCATGGCCGGAACGACAGGATACATCACCAAGCCATTCGGCCCCGAAACACTCATGAAAGCCCTCGAAACCTACCTCGTACCCGAAACCGCCGCAGCCGAATAATCGCGGCTCGACGTCGATGGAACTCGAAAACCTACATTCCTTTCTCGAAAAGGCCGGTGAACGCGTGGCCAGAACGCGTGCCGGCCTGCTCATCGTTGGACAGGCCGGCGGTTCGTCGGACGACCTTGCGATCTGTTCGTTCGATCTCGACTCACTACGGACCGAGGCTCTCGAACTGGAACTTGTCGAGGTCGCAGGCCGCCTAACCGTATGCATCGAAAAGCTCGAGAACACCTTTACCGCCGAAGGCCCCGGCACGTCAACACGCGTCAATCAGGCTCTCGATGAAGTTGCCCGTGTCGAGGCCGCTTTACTCGAAATCCCGCTTGGCTATGGTGAATTTATCGACGATGTTTCAGGCTTTGTCGATGAATCGTTCAATAGCCTTGATGCTCGTTCGTCGCCGAAATCCACCGAAGGAGGTTTCGATATCGATGAGGAAACGCTTGAGATCTTTCGCGCTGAAGCCGACGATCTCCTTGCCGGGATCTCGCACAATCTAAAATCGCTCGAAGCGTCCCCCGACGATCGGAATGCCCTCTGGGAGATACGGCGCAACGCCCACACGTTCAAGGGTGCCGCGGGCATTGTCGGCCTTCGTGCGGCATCAGAACTCGCTCACCGCGTCGAAGACCTACTCGACAAAATGGTCGAACTGCAATGCGGTGCAAATCCTAAGATCGTCGATCTGCTCAAACGCTCGAACGCCAGCCTAAACTCCCTGACCACCGGAACGTCGGATGATGTCAAAACGCCGCCTGACGCCGATTTCTTAAAATTGATCTCGACGCTCACGTCTAACGGAAACTCGCACACGCCTGCAAACGAAACAAAACCAGCCGCAGCTAAACCCACACCCGAACCGGTTCGTGCTCCGTCGACACCGATCGTCCGTGTGTCACTCGACCGTTTGGATGATCTGATCCGCGTATCCCACAGCCTCGTCGAAAATCGAACCTCGATCTCTGCAAATATCGCCGCGATCGGAAGAAATGCCTCTAACGAAGACTTTCGCAATCTCGAAGCTCTCTTTGCGACACAGCATCGACTGACCGACGAGATGCGCGAAAAGCTTCTGCGTATTCGCATGGTAAGATTCGGCACGCTCGAAACGCGCCTCAGCCGCGCCGTCCACGTTACTTGTCAGGAAGAGAACAAACGCGCCGCCGTCGAGATCCTTAATCCCGATATCGAGATCGACACTCAGATCATCGACGCTCTCATCGAGCCATTGCTGCATCTGCTTAAGAATGCCGTCGTCCACGGTATTGAATCTCCGGACACTCGTCGTCTGATCGGCAAACCCGAAAAAGGTCTGATCACTATCGGAGTTTCGACAGACGAAACCGACGTCATCCTAACCGTCGAAGACGATGGACGAGGCATTTCTGCATTAAGATTAAAGGAAAAGGCCATCGAAACCGGCCTGATCACCGCCGAGGCTGCATCGAAAATGGCGGATTTTGAGACGTGGGAGCTGATCTTCGATCGCGGCCTTACGACTGCCGACAAACTCAACTTAAACGCCGGCCGCGGCATCGGAATGAATATCGTTCGAGAAGCGGTCGAATCTCGCGGCGGCAGCGTCAGCCTGTGTACCGAACCGCAGATCGGAACGACCTTCACTATTCGAATGCCAATAGTCTTTTTGAAATCCGAGACAGATTCTGGCACAACAACTCCACCTGAGGAAAAGCGAAGGCCGCTCGTTCTCGTCGTCGATGACAGCGCCAGCGTACGCCGCCATCACGTGAAACTCGTCGAGAACGCGGGCTGTCAGGCGATCACGGCAAACGACGGTTCCGAAGCACTGATCTTATTGCTCTCCGGCAAATGGGAACCAGACCTGATACTTTCCGACGTTGAGATGCCAAATATGGACGGTTGGGAGCTCCTCGAATACGTCAAGACTGACAACAACTTCGGCCACATTCCCGTTGTCATGGTAACGTCACTAGACTCAGAGGAACAGATTGCACGAGCCGCCGAACTCGAAGCGTCCGACTACAAGATCAAACCTCTAAAGGTCGAGGACGTGCCCTCGATATTAGGAATTCTACACCATACAGTTAACGAACCGGCGGCTTACTCGGCCTGATCTCGATTTTGCTCGGCAACGCACGCGGGTTCATTCCCAGCAGGTCCATCACGACCTCCGCTATATCTTCGGGCTGGAGTTGCCACGCCTTTTCGTCGGACGGCGTGTCGTTTCCAAAGTAGGTATTAACACTGCCCGGACAGATGTAGCTAACCTTGATATTGTCCTGCCGAACCTCTTGCATCAGGGCTTCCGAGAAGCCGTTGAGTCCGAATTTGGATGCATTATATGCCGCCATCTTTGGATGTGCATTCTGCCCTGCAAGGCTAGAAATATTAAAGATATATCCACCGCCGCGACGCTTCATAGACGGAATTGCATGATGGCATGCATAAAAGACGCCAAATAAGTTGGTTTCGAGCGTCTGCCGAAACTCATCCCCCGACAATTCCTCGACGGTTTTTCCAAACACGCCCATCCCGGCATTATTGACCAATATATCGATGCCGCCGAGCGTCCGCTCGCATTCCTCAAGCATCTGCCTGACCTGATCTTCGCTCCTCACATCGCAGACCTCGCCGCCCGCACGGCCGTGTTTAGAAAGATCGGCTACCGTGTCGCGAACGTCCGTTCGGTTTCGCCCACAAATAAAAACGCTAGCACTCGCCCTGGCCAAACTGTCTGCGATCGCAAATCCAATTCCTTTCGTGCCGCCCGTCACAACCGCGACTTTTCCGTCTAATTTCATAAAACCAGTGAACAATTAGTTCTTAGAGCTAGCCAGCGTCGAAGTTCCTTCCGGAATTTTCAATTTTGGCGAATCGACATCCCTCAGTTCTATCCAAACGATGGTCACGCTTCCATCAGTTTCTTTCGCCACAACCCGAAAAGCTACGATCATATCGCGGCGGCGGTCAAAGTCCATTTCGTTATAGTGTGCTCCCGGAACCGCACGCAACACCTTGCCGTCGTAAGCCACAACCCTCATGGCGTAGGTCGAGTTCTCTTTCACAGCCAACGCCCGGCCGAAGATAAATCCATCGCGTTCGAGGCCGGTAACAACGAGTTCTTCGATTGCCTTTGCACGTTCGAAATCACTCGCGGGCTTAAACTCCGATAGAAAGTCAACGCCAAGCGTCTTGAGCGAAACGCTTTCGATAGCAACGTCGCCGATTTTTGTCATCAGGCCGTGCATCATAATGCCCGGAATACGAAAATTTTCACCTGCGAGCATCAGGTCGGCAAGATGCCGGATGCGATAGTGACCGGTACGAAATGAAAAAGAGTTGCCTGAGCCCGGCATCGTGTATTTGAGGCATTTTTCAGTTGCCATTACTACCCTATCGTTCTCGCCGCACCCCGCGTCCGCAACGAGCTTGAATACGCCCGTATTCTCTCGCGCGAGAAATGCCTTATATTGCCGTAAGATCTCCGCACTCGGCGAGATCGATGCGAGTTCTTCGTCGGTTGGTTTTCGATAGAGAGGCTGGGCGTATCGCTGAACGATTATCTGCCTCAAGGCGAGGCCTTGGGCGGGCGTAACCGTCGTTCGGTTATCAACCTGCGGATTGTTAATGAAGATTCGGTTTGGTAGCGAGAAAAGAGGTGTCACTTGCGGAACCGGTGTTGACGAAGGAGTCGGAGTAGCTTGTTGACCAAAAATACCGGTAGCGAACGATCCAACAACGATCAGAAACCAAAAAAGCCGTTTCATACCACCTCCCGCGAATGTCCGCCTAAAGTTTTTCCTTCAATATATCATTTACGACCTTCGGATTCGCCTTGCCCTGCGAAGCCTTCATTACCTGTCCCACGAAAAACCCAAACAACTTTTCATTCCCGCCGCGATACGCATCAACGTTGGCCTGGTTTGCGGCGATCACCTTGTCCACGATCTTCTCGATCGCACCGCTGTCCGAAACTTGCTCAAATCCTTTTTCCTTTACAACCTCTGCTGCTGTCTTGCCGGTGGCGAACATCTCGATCAAAACCTCTTTGGCCTGATTATTATTGATAGCTCCTGACTCGACCGTTGTGAGGAGGGCAGCAAGATCCTCAGCCGTCACGAGGCTTGCGCCGATAGCTTCGCCCGAATTGTTTATTTCGCGTGTCAATTCGCCGAGTATCCAGTTCGCCGACAGTTTCGGATTTTTGCTGAATCGGGCAGTCGTCTCAAAGTATTCTGCCAGATCTCTGTCGGCAACCAGTTGCGAAGCCTCGCCAAACCCAAGTTCGTAGACCTCAATAAACCGATCACGCATCGTGTCCGGCAGCTCCGGCATGTGTGCCTTTACGGCGTCGATAAATTCGGTCGTGACGACCAGTGGCTGCAGGTCGGGCTCTGGGAAATATCGATAATCGTGAGCGTCCTCTTTGCCGCGCATAAAGCGCGTCATATTGCTTTTTTCGTCCCACAGCCGCGATTCCTGATTCACCGCTTCGCCGGCCTCGTGAGCTTCGATCTGGCGTTCGATCTCGTACTCGATCGCTTTCTGCATAAACCGGACGGAATTGAGATTTTTCAGCTCGACCTTATTTCTAAATGCCGTCTCGCCTACCTTGCGAACCGACACATTCGCCTCGCAACGCAGGTTTCCCTTTTCCATATCCGCGTCGCTCGCACCAACCCATTGCAACACGCGGCGAACGTGATTGACATAATCGTAAGCCTGCCAGGACGTGCGAAAGTCCGGTGAAGTAACGATCTCGCCCAGCGGAGTTCCGGCACGATTCAGATCGACGTATGAGAATTTGTCGGTTTCGGGCAAACCGTCATGGACATTCTTGCCCGCATCTTCCTCGAGGTGCATCCGCTGAATGTGGATCGTCATCGGCTGCCATTCGGACGGACGCCCGTGTTCGTCACGTTCGGATGTGAGGATCGTAAGATGCCCGTTCGCCGAAAACGGTTTGTCGTACTGCGAGATCTGATAGCCTTTTGGAAGGTCAGGATAAAAGTAATTCTTACGCGCAAAGATCGATGTTTCCTGCACCTCAAGCCCCAAAGCAAGCGCCGCCCTCGCCCCAAGTTCGATCACACGCCGATTCAACACCGGCAACGCTCCCGGCAGCCCCAAACAAGTCGGACACGTATTCGAATTAGGCTCGCCGCCTGTCTCGACCGCGCACGAACAAAAGATCTTCGTCTCCGTTGCCAACTGCGCATGGATCTCCATGCCGATCACTGCTTCCCAGCCTTGTTTCATAATGATTTTCGTCTATACGGTCGCGAGTTGTTCCTCAATAAAAGCGTTCAAGCTCTTACCGCTCTTCTTTGCGTTTGAATAGAGACGCTGGTGCAGCGAAGGAGATATCCTTACAACAAAATTCCCTGAAAAAGTACGATCAGGTTCTTCGCCCCGCTTCGAACAAAACTCAAGATAGTCTTCGACCGAATTCTTAAATTCCCGCTTTAATTCAGTTACCGATTTACCATAGAAAGTTATCACGTCCCGAGTATTAATAACGGTGCCGTGAAACATTTCTAGTTCATCGTCAAAATCTACTGCGGCTTCGTAATTCTTATACTTCATTCCTTTTGATTCCGGCCTCCGTCAAAAATCTCTGGATATCTTTTACAGCACCCTTGTCCGCCTCCTTCTGGGGGTGAGGGCGATGAAAAACCGACCGTACTCCATTCAGTGCTATTCGAACACGTGAACCACTTCCCTCTTCGATCTCCGCACCTAAGGCAACGAGTAATTTCTCGATGTCGCCCCAGACAATGTTCGCCGGTGTCGGCGAGTGAAATATCGAGGCCAGCGTCTGTCGAAGCTTCTTATTCACTTATCCAGTAGTATCATATACTAGTATCATAATAAAATAGAAATCATCTCGGCCTGATAAATAAGGCCCTCGGCTGCGTCCGCGGCCCGGTCGGCCAAAATTGCCCGCCGGCGAAATATCCCGGCTGGCTATTGTATTTAACCTGCGGATATCTGTAACGCCGCCCGTTGTTCCAATAGTAGGTTGGCATCGCGACACCGTCGACTACGATCATGGTCGATTCGCTTTCCTTCACCTCGGCACGCCGTATTGCGGCTTCGTACTCGGCGTTTATTCTTTCTCGTTCTAGTCGTTCCGCCCGTAAGCGAGCCGCCGTCTCGGACAATACCTGTCGGTCGTGCTCGTTGCGCTTTTCGAGTTCCTCAGGCGACGGGAAACCGCGTCTTGCGTAGTTCTCACGATAATCCGCTTTCGCCTTTTCTCGTTCGACCCGATACTTTTCGAGATCAAGATTCGTAACAACATTAGTTTGGGCGAGCGCCGTCATACCCGATGCAAAGATCACACAGACAAAACACAGAATTTTCATAATTCATTGCCTCCGATGACGTGATTTTACCACGATACTCTTTCTGGCAGAAGAATTTTTGACCGCGAAAAACGCAAAAAGACGCTAAAGGAACAAAGAATCTCGTGGTATTTCTTATTCGTCCCTTTCACGTCTTTCGCTGTTAACCTCTTCTAAAATCCGAACGCCAACCCAATACGTCCGGTCGCTTTCGCAGTGCGGAAGCCGTTTTCATAGTATTCCTGATTAAAAACGTTCTCCACGGTCCCAAACAAACGCAGCGTCAATTTCTCCTGCTTAAACCCAAACGTATATCCCGCCGTCAGATCGCCCTTTCGGTTGCCTGCAAAACGATAAACGTAGGTCGAAAACGTCGAGTTGCTAAAGATCGGAGCAAGATAATCGGACGTTGCAAGCAGATCAAAGTTGATCCAAAACCGCTTGAATCGCTGCGTAGCAACGAGCGTAAACTGCTGCGTCGGAACGCCAAGCGTCGTTATGATCCGACTGCCCGATACTTGCGGCGTGATCTGATCGCTGTTGGTGTAGGTATAGGACGTAAAAATATCGGTCGAACTCGTCGGTTTAAGCGTCGCACTAAACTCACCACCGCGAGCGATGCCGCCTTTTTGATTTAGATAGCCGCCAAACGGCCTCGTGGTTGTACCAATATTCGGAACGACATTCCCGTAGCCGATCACGTCCGTAAGTTTGGTGTAGAAGTAGGTGGCGGACAGCCGCACCATGTTCTTAACGAGACTTTGCTCAATACCGGCGTCAAACGCGATCGTCTTTTCCGGCCTCAGGAACGGATCGCCAAGAGCCACAAAACTCGGCGTGCCGAACGACGAAAAGAAAGTACCCATCCGCTCGTACAGCGAAGGCACACGATAGCCGTTGCCAATATGGGCGCGGAGTTTAGTCCCGGTCTTTGAAATAAAATACGAAGCCGAGCCATCTGCCGTAAACGCCGTCGGCGGGTTGTCGAGCACGAGATTATTGTACGGAGCATTCGTCAGACTAAACGACGGACGGTCGAGGCTGAATTGCTGAACCCGAACGCCGCCCGCAAGTTGCAAATTACCGTCAAGCAGGCGAACCAGATCCTGCACATAAAACGTGTTGCTCGACTGTCCAGCCTTCGTGAAAAAATTGCCGGTCCCCGAAGGCGTTTTGCCGTCATTGCCGTATTTTTCGTTTTCGAACTCATACCCGACGGTGAGTTGATTTTCCTTGACCGGCGTCCATTTCAGATGGACATTTGCCGTATTGATCGTGCCCTCGAAAACGCTTGTCGAGGCACTTTGAAAACCCGCACCGAGCGTCCCGTTGTCGTTCGTCCGCTTCGTCGTCAGCCCTTGGTAATAGCCGCTGACGACCAGTTTGCTGTTGACGACCTGATTAACTGCGAGTTGTCCGCTAAAGAACTTGGATTTCTGAAGGCTGTCTGGGTCGTTGGCATCCGCGACAAAATTAACGCCCGCGTTGGCGTTGATAATGGTCGCATTCGACGCTGGCAAGGTTCCGAATGTGTCGGGACTCGAATTCAAACGAACCCTTGCATCGGACACAAAAAACCTGCCGGAGATATTCGTTTTCGAAAAAGGATTAAACTCGACACGAGATTGAAAATTCGTGTTGTTCGCGTTGTCCTGGCCGTCGACGCCTTTGGTGTAAGCGGTTCGCGAAACGCCCGCCGTGATACCAAACTTGCCGTTCGCGAGCCCATGCGATATATTGCCGCGAAAACGTCCGAGCCCAAGCCCGCCGTACGCACCGGAGATCTGCCCGTGGGTTCCCGTTCGTGCTGTCGGCGTTTGAAAATCTAATGTTCCGCCAACCGCATTCGTACCATACAACGACGAACCCGAACCACGCAGCACCTCAATCTTAGCAACGCTCGTCAACGTAAAGTCACTCAAAAACGGCGACGAATCACCCGTGATCGCCGAAGCATCACGAAACCGAATCCCGTCGATCAAAATCGCAGTATCCTGATTTCGCAATCCGCGAGTCTTAATAGTCGCCGTCCGTCCAAATCCACCAAGCTGCTGAACGCGAACCCCCGGAATTGTCCGCAGCGTTTCGGCAAGAGAAAAATCGGCACGATCCCGCATCTCTTGTGCGGTAACAACATCGACGGTTTTTGAGACCTGTTCTATGGTCTGACTCTCTCCAGCAGAAATAGTTACTATTTCATTAATAAAAGATGCGGACGTTCTTGCCGGCGGATCAGGTTGTATAAACAAAAAATCCGTCGTTACCGACCGACCACCACTTACCATAATTTCTTTTGAATCGACTCCTGTGCGGAACACAGGATCATTAAGGTAAACCCTTATTCTGTACTTGCCTTCCAAAACTTGATTGAACCGATACTCGCCGTTGGCATCGGACGTTGCTCTATCGATTTCGGTATTGTTCCGCTGCAAAATAACACGAACCGAAACCGGCTTTTCATTCACCGTTATCCGCCCGGAGATTGCCGCTCCACCTTGTGCGACTGTGCTGGCAGCACAAAACCAAACAAAACAAACCACTAACAGTACCTTCATAACTACTCCTTTCCTGCCCATCGCAGAATGGTTCAAAAACACAACAAACGGGCAAGGTTCCAGGCTCTTCGATCTGAAATTTCAAATCTCAAATTTGAAATTTCAGATCGATTCACTGTTGCGTGGGCAGCGTTGGATTTGCACAAAACTTCCCTTGCGTCGTCTGTCAAACTGTTCAGAGTGCAAGCTTTAGCTTGTTTCTTTGCGGGGATACAAGCTAAAGCTTGCACTCTAAACTCCTAAAAAACGCTCGTCACACGAACATTTCCACTTGCCGGATTCTGATCCAGCAGTACATCGACGCCGAAAACATTACTAACGTTTTCGGCCGTCAAAACTTCTTCGGGCGTGCCCTTGGCGGCGATGCGGCCGTCTTTGAGCATGATTATCTCGTCGGCGAACGCGGCCGCGAGATTGAGGTCGTGGGTAATAACGATCGCCGAACAGCGGCATTCTTCGCATCGTTTTCGCACCAGTCGAAACATCATCGCCTGATGAGCAATATCGAGATTCGCGGTCGGTTCGTCAAGCAACAAAATACTCGCCCCGGCCGCAAGTGCTCTTGCCAGCACGACCCTTTGCCGCTCGCCGCCGGAAAGCTCATTCATCAACCGAGTTCAGTAGTCGCCGAGATCACAATCCACGAGGGCAAGCCCAGCAAACTCAATATCTGCCTCCGTTTCCCAGCCAAACGCACCGCCATGAACGAATCGACCGGACAACACAAACTCTAAAACCGTTATCGGAAACCGCGTCTGGTTCTCCTGAGCAACGACCGCGATCTTTACCGCGATCTCACGGCGTGACATCTGCATCAGTTGTTTTCCGTCGAGTGATACATCACCCGACGACACGGGCAGAGTTCCGTTCAAAGCCTTTATCAACGTCGTCTTCCCCGCCCCGTTTGCACCAAGCAAAGCAATGATCTCGCCCTCGCGAAGTTCAAACGACACATCGCCAAGCACCATCCGCTCGCCGTAACTGACCGAAATATTCTGAGCTCTAAGCATTTATTTTTGCCGCAGATTTCCGCAGATGACCCAGATATGAAAATAATTCCTGATCCGCGTCATCCACGAAAATCTGCGGCTAATTTCTTCTTAATAGGTAAATAAACAAGGGGGCACCTATCAATGCCGTGACCGCCCCAACCGGTAATTCTCTTGGGGCAATCGCCGTCCGTGCTATCGTGTCGGCAAATACCACAAATATCGCCCCGACGATCGCTGAGAACGGCACAACCAGACGGTTGTCGCTGCCGACCGTGAGTCGCACCAAATGCGGCACGATCAGTCCGACGTAACCAACCGAACCGCTCGCCGCGACTGCGGCTCCAACAACCAGGCTCGCCGCTCCAAAAACCAGCATCCGGACACGACCGACCTCGACCCCAAAATCGAAGGCGTCACGCTCGCCGACCATCATTAGATTTAGTGCCCGAGCCTGCGACATCAGCACGATAGTGCCGATGATCACTGCCCCGAGGCTGATGTAAACTCCATTCAGCGTCGCCTGCGACAGGTCCCCAAGCAGCCAGAATGTAAAACTTCGAAGCTTCGCTGCATCGAGCAGCGTCGTCAGCATCACTATTATCGAAGATAGAAACGTCGTCACGATCACGCCCGACAGCACCAGCCGCTCGACATTCATCCCGGCACGGCTTTTCGCCATCCGATAGACTGCGATAGTCGCAAGCCCCGCTCCCGCAAACGCAAGAAGCGGCCGCGTGATCTCAAGGCTCTGAAAAAACACAAACGCGACCATCGTCCCCAAAGCCGCACCATTCGAAACGCCCAGCAAATAAGGCTCGGCCAACGGATTCCTTAGCAAGGATTGCAATCCCGCTCCAGCAACCGCCAAACTCGCCCCGACACAAGCCCCCAACAAGATTCTCGGCAGCCGAATGTCGTAAAGTATCGACCGCTGCTGCTCCGATAGATCAAACAAAGGCAACCGCTCCGCCCCAAGCATCGCCGCCGCTACAAGAACGACAATCAACAGCGCGAGCAGACTCGCTCCGATAATAAACGCTCGTCTCACTTAAATTTCTCAGGATGCAAGTCTTTCGCGATCTGCTCCAACGCATCAACGAGTCGAGGTCCCGGCCGCGATAGAAAATCGGCGCTTACCTTATATACACGTCCGTTTTTCACCGCCGGCGAATTCTCAAAAGCGTCGTTCGGTTCTTTGTTATCCTCCGATTCCGAAAGAATGATTACTTCTGGATTCAACGCCGAAGCGGTTTCTTTGCTTAACTTTGGATAGGCAGACTCGACATCGTTGGTGACTGACCTTCCGCCCGCAGTTTCCAATAAATCGTTCAGGAATGCCGTCTTGCCAACCGTAAATAGCGGTTCCTTTGAAATTTGGACAAAAGCTCGCACGATACCGACTTTCTTGTCGTACGATTCATCTTTTTCGTCTTCGGCACGAAAGGTGTTACATATCGTTCGCACGGCCTTCACTCGATTCTTAAGGTTGCTTACTAATTCAGTTGCCGTATGGTCAGTGCCGAAGATAATTCCGAGTTCCTCGAGGTTTCTAATGACTCCATCAAGCGTTTTCGGATTGCTCACATACACTGCAATCCCATTCGCCTCAAGCGCTTTTGTAAAATTCTCGATCTGCGATGCGGTCGAAACGAAAACAATGTCGGGTTTTAGGGCGATGATCGATTCCATATTTGGTGTCATCGTGTCGCCGATTTTGGCTATTTCTTTGGCTTGTTCGGGGTAATTGCAGAATGTCGTGACGCCGACCAGGCGATCTCCGGCACCGACTGCAAAGATGCTTTCGGTCAGATTTGGGGCAAGCGAGATGACACGGGTGACCGTTATGGGAACGGTTACTCTACGATCAAGATCGTCAGTCACGATACGCATTGGTCGTACCGATTCGGCGGCCATGTTCGAATTCACATTCGCGGCACTGCGACACGCTGAAAACGAGGAGACGAAGAGCAGAGCTATAATTACTCTATTCACAAAATTTACGGGCAATCTCAAAACCATAACCTAAAATCAAAAATCGCAACCCCAAAAGCGAAAAACACCCTGCTTTCCGCGTCGATACATATCGAAGTCGAAAAACAAGGCGTTCCAAAAACTAAGTTGAAATACTATGTCTGCCGGCGATGTTTTGACGCGAAACATCTGTCTGGGCAATAACATTCGAGGCAGGCGTTCTGACTATGACAGTGACGCGATCGTGCGGGATTTCCACCCGTCTTTCCCTGTTAGGCCGAATCTTGAAAAGTCGGCACCTCAAAGCTATAAATTAGCAAAGATCAAGTTGCAGATTATTGCCTTTCCGCAAATTAATGTCAATCAGTAAGGCGTTTCAACGCAAAGACGCAAAGATGCAAAGATGCAAAGATGCAAAGATAGAGAAAAATGAGCCGAAAAAGCCGTGTTTTTCCCTGGCGTCTTCCCATCTTTGCGTCCTTCCGTTAAGACTTCCCTTTCGGTTCGGACATCAATCTCAAAATCCAAGCAACTTTTATCTTGATTTGGGATACGAAAGGCTTATAATCGCTGTGACCGCCTCGATTATCAGGAGTTTTCTGAACATGACGAATGTGCTTCGTGCCGCTGCGTTTTGCGTTGTATTGCTGACGACCTTGTCCGTATTTTTGCTGCACACCTCGGCGGCAAAAGAGGACATGGTCGCGAAACTTTTGCTCCTACCCGCGCCGCCGCCGCCAAATCCTCTGGTGAAACCGGTCCGCGATCGCGGCACGGATTTTTATAATAAGAGTAAAGTTCCTGCTGACAACGCATCAACAGAAGACCTCCTCGAATACTGGAAGAATCAGAGCGAAACGTATCAAAGACTTCGGTACATGCCCGAGCCATCCGTCGCTTCGCTGGCTCGAATTAAGAAAGAGATCGATCGAGACCCTAAAAAACTCCTCGAATATCTGAATCTGTTTATTAAAGACAAAGACGGCCCGGAATACGTAAAGGATATCTACGACGCACAGGGCACGACCGGCTCTTTCGATAAAGATCAGCGTGCGACAATAAAGAACTGGCTGACGTACAACAGCCCATATTTCTCCAGCGACTTGCTTCGCGGGGCCCAGGACGTAAATGACGCTGACAATTACGTGACCAATCAGGAAGACCTGCTTGCTCTCGCGAAGTTCGATTTTGACAAAGCAAAACCCTTGATCGACCGGCTTCTTGCTGACTCCGGTTCCCGCGTTTCGCATGCTCTGGCGAAATGGGCTCTTTACAAACGCGCCATCGAGACCGATTCGCTCGGCGATATCGAGCGTTACCGCGACGAGCTAAAAGCGATCGTCGAAGACAAAAATAATCCTGACGGAATGCGCGACCTCGCGATGGACGCACTTTCGAGCGAAAAGGAATGGTCGGGCCGCGACGAATGGTACTACGGCCTGCTGGCAGATCCAACACTGGTTGGAATGCAGCGTTTTACGGGGCTGACGACGCTGCCGTTGATGTCGCCGGACGAGAAATATATCGAAAAAATGATCGAGCTGCTAAAAAGCGGAAATCCGGTCGTCCGCGGTGCTGCGATCCGTAATCTGACGCTGCGGATCGACAGCGGGAATATCGAGATCGTCCGCGCCCTTTTGCCGTGGCTCGAAGACCCAAAATGGGCTGTGGATAGCAGCAATGTTCGTGAACAGCTCTTGTACAAACTCGCCGAGATCGAGATGCCGGAGTCTGTTCCCGGGTTGATCCAAATGCTTAACGAGCAAGTTACGCGTCCGGGTACTTCGGCTAATGCCGTTGCCAACACGATGAAGCCAGCGACGAACGTTCGAGCCTCGAACACGGCTTCAAATGTCGCGTCCACCAGCGTAACTGACGAGTATATTGCTCCTGCGATGCGAGGTGCTGCGGTTCGGGCGTTGGCGAAACAGAAGGACGGCCGTGCTGTTCCCGCGCTTCGAAGAATTCTACCTGAAGGTGAGGACTACGAAAAATCGCAGGTCATCGGTGCGATCCTGGCGTGCGGCGGATTTACTATCTCCGAGCAGATGGACGCGCTCGAATCAGCGGCCAAAGGCGTTCGTGAAGAGATGGACACAGCCGAAAATCCCGAGGCGGCGAATACGATGGCAAACACGTATTCCGAGACAGCAAATTACAACTACAATGCTCCGCCCCGTGCCAACAAACCATTCACGGCTGCGGAAATAAAGGCTCAGCTCGCTATCCAACTGCTCGCCGCAACCGAGATCTCAAACGACCTCGCCGGTGCCCTCGTCAACCGTATCGAAGGCCTAGACAAAACAAATCCGCGTCTCTCGGCCGCCTTCCGCAAGATGATCCTGCGTTGGCAAAACAATGTCATAAACGCCCTGATGCTTCGCGATGTTAAGAATGATACCGCCAATGTTGACAGCGTGGTGAGGCTTCTCAGCCAGAGAAAAAGCTTGCGCGAAAACCAGGCGGCAGAGGTCGTCGATGCTGGAAATGGTTCGCCTTCGGGCAAAGGCATTGCGGCCTGTCTTCTTGACGAAGAGGCTGCGTACGCCGCAATTCTCGATTCCGACGATGCCGCGGCAAAGGCCGCGATGTTCGCGTGTGCCCGAATGATCCGCGGCGTTCTGCCGATCGCAAAGGTCGCGGAAACTTTGAACACGACCGACAAACGCCTTATCACCGCCGCTGAACGTTATCTCGAAAGCGAAGACTCGCCCGAGGCTCGAGCTCTCGTGCTCGCTCGCCATCCGAATGAGGCCCGAATTACAGGTGCCAGTTCCGCATTCTACGTCGATGGCGCAGGCGATACCTACAGCGAATACCTTTATCTTCTCTACGCGAGCATCGGCGACCCTTCGCTCTACAACGGCTGGGGCGGCGGCGAAGATTCCACTATCAAAGCGATCGAAAAGCGGCTACAGGATGAGGTAAAGAAAACGCCCGGCCTGTTGGGCGTCTATTATTACGATGTTCATTACATCCGCATCTACAGCGACCGTGTTGTTTTCAGTTGGGATGAGGACGAAAACCGTTACCGCGAACGCACTCTTACGGAATACGAATTCAATGAACTGAAGGCCTATCTGACCGACAATAACGTAGATTCGCTCAAGCCTTTTCTCGGCTGCGGCGGCGAATACTGTGTTTCAAAAGAACTCCTGATGCTCGGCAAAAATGGCGGCCGCCGCGTTTTTGTCAGCGGCGAAGGCTATGATTTCTTTGTCGGCCTCGACAAATATTTTGCACGACTAAAAGAGCCGCAGGCCGTCGTCAAATACGCGATGAGCCGCGAAATTCCGGGCCTCGAACTCGTTCTCGCCGATGACGACAAACACGTCGATACGGTCTGGAAAGAGGGTTCCGATCTGTTGGTTGTCGTCAGCGACATGGAGATCAGAAAGAAGGTTGACGAAGAGATCGAAAAAGCCGTCGGCGGCGAGGAAGGCGCTCCAACCGAAGAGGCGACGAACGAATATGAGCTTCGCGAGAAGCTAAAGGCTAAACGCGAATGGGAAGGCTACTCGTGGCACACGGTATCGGGCGGAATACTCGGCGGCTCGGTCGCTCAGCCGCCAACCGCCGAATACATTCCGCCGACCGACGGTCTCGCCGTCCCGCCCGATCCCGATCGTTGGAAGGCAAAGGCCGGAGCGGTTGAGATCAGGACATCGCCCGAAGGGCTTTTCAAGGTAGTTAACGGCCGCATCTCGAAGATCCGCGACGGTATTTATCTAAATCCGTTTATGACGCCGGCCGGTCGCTGGTTGCTCGTGAACAAATCCACCGAGGAAAGCGGCGACTCGCTAATGCGCGTCGATCTGCTGACGAACAAAGAGTATCGCGTTGCGGTCGAAGGTTACGGCCGCCCTGCTCCGAGAGCCTTTATCCCGATGCTAAATAAGGTTCTTATAGCCTATCAGAGCGAATACGAAGACTACCTTTACGATTCAAATGAAGATCGGCGAATGGCCGACACTGATCAAGAATCGATGTTACTGATCGATCCCGCGACGGGCGCGATGCAGCCGCTAAAGGGCGAATTCAGGCCGCTCTCGCAGCAATCGTTCCGTCCGCTCCAGAAGACAACGCTGCCGAATGAGTATTGGGCAGCGATCATCGACGCTGAAAAAGGCAACACACAGGTCGGCACTTACGATGCAAAACTGTTTACATTCAAACCGCTATTGACGCTCCCGAAGATCGCGTTCAACAGCATGGATATGTTCGTAGACGAAGCCGCGAAGAAGGTCTATTTCGTCTATCGCGGGCATCTGCTGGCGGTGCCGTTGCCGAAATGAGCCTTGCGTTTGGTAACGCCAAAAAACCGTTTGGTAACCGCGAAAAGTACCGTTGGTAACGTGAAAAAGCGGCTTGGTTACGCACAAAACGTGGTTGATGCCGTTCCTTTTTTTGTAAAACTGAATCCAGAAACCGTGTCCATCTTGGGCCTATTTCGAAGCCATAGCCGAAGCCATCTTGACGGCCATTATTTAGGTTGTAGAGTCGCCGGATGGCGGAATGCAAATTTTGGGTATTTCGCATTGAACGGCAGTCGTAAGTTTGCCGGTCAAAGCTGTGTTCGAACGTTTGCGTTCTTGGCTCAAAAGTTGTTTAATTATGGTTTGCTCAAAAGAGCATGATCTTAGCCGAAAGGAGGTGAGAAAATAAATGGCATTTATATCCGTTAATAATAACGAATCGATCGAATCAGCACTGCGTCGCTTTAAGCGCAAAGTGATCAGCGAGGAGATCATCAAGGATCTGAAAAAGCATTCTCACTTTATTCCGCCCGGCCAAAAGGCGAAATTGAAATCGGCAAACGCGCGCAAGCGTAACCGCCGCAGGTTTCGTCAGCAGCGTCCGATGGGTGGCGGCACAGGCACAGGCCCCGGAGCATCGCGTCCGCCAATGGGACAGAATCGATAGAATGTGAAAAAGTGAAAAAGTGGAAGAGTGAAAAAGTAATGAAGCTTTATCACTCTTCCGCTTTTTCAATTTTAACCTCTTAACTTTTTCACTTTTATACTCTTTACCTTTTTCACTTTGATGGATCGACCACGCATTTTAATTACCAACGACGACGGCATTCATGCGGACGGTATCGCCGCGCTAGAGGCATCGCTTCGCGAGATCGGTGACGTTTATGTCGTTGCTCCCGAATCGGAAATGAGTGGTGCGTCGCATAGCCTTACGCTCGCTCGCCCTTTGAGAATTCGTCAGATAGATAGCCGCCATTGGACGGTTGACGGTACGCCAACGGATTGCGTCGTGCTCGCGCTGAATCAGATCCTCCCGCCCGACGAACGCCCGCACATTTGCTGTTCGGGCATTAATCACGGCGCCAATCTGGGCGACGATGCGACGTATTCGGGCACTGTTGCCGGAGCACTCGAAGCAACTATACTCGGAGTTCCCGGCCTCGCCTTCAGCCTCGTCGCATATCGCGATCATGATTTTACCGAATCGGCAAAGATCGCTCGGATCGTCACGGAAAAAGCCCTCGCCGAGGGCATTCCAGAATCGACATTGCTCAATGTCAACGTACCGAAAGGATTGTCAAAAGGTGTCCGCATCACAAAACAGGGTTTCAAAACCGCACGGCCGGTTATCCGTGAACACATCGACCCGCGAGGCAAGCCGTACTATTGGATCGGCGAGGTCCGCGAGGGTTTTCGTGCCGAAGGCGGCACCGATTTTGAGGCGATCGACGAAGGCTTCGTTTCGGTCACGCCGATGCGAAGCGATCTGACAAACCACCGTGCTCTCGAAGCTTTGGCTGCTTGGAATTCTTAGACGATGAACGGCACGTCGCCAAAACAGAATATTGCAGACGGCTTCGAATTGCTCCGGCAGGCGATGGCCGATAATCTTCGCAGCCATTACAAAATTAGCGATGAAAAGGTACTCGACGTGATGAATCGTCTGCCGCGTCATCGCTTCGTTCCCGACGCACTTCGATCACAGGCATACAAAGATAACGCGTTGCCGATCGCCGGCGGACAAACGATCTCGCAGCCATTTATCGTAGCGAGAATGACCGAGTTGCTCGAACTTGACGGCACAGAGAAGGTTCTCGAGATCGGTGCCGGAACCGGTTATCAAACCGCCGTTCTCGCCAGCCTTGCACGCAAGGTTTTTGCAATTGAACGTTTGCCAAACCTCGCCGACGAAGCAAACAGGCGGCTGCAAGCTGTTGGATTTACGAATGTTACGCTAAAATCAGCAGATGGGACGATAGGCTGGGACGCGTATCAGCCGTACGATGCGATACTCGTTGCCGCCGGCGGCCCCGTAATTCCGGAGCCGCTGGTTAAACAGTTAAAGGTCGGAGGCAAACTCGTCATCCCGATCGGCGGTGAGCAGTTAAAACAAATGCTGATCCGCGTCACACGAACGGAAACGAGCTACACGACCGAGAATTTCGGTCCGTGCGCGTTTGTGCCGCTGATCGGCGAACACGGTTGGTCATGATCATTTATGGACTCAATCATTGATTTTCTCTATCAGGTCAAGGACTATCTCAACCCGAAGATATTGATCGACTGGATGTTGCTCAAGCTGGGACTTTGGGTCTATCTGGGCTTGTTCCTTATCGTTTTCGCGGAAACGGGCCTTGCGATCGGCTTTTTTCTTCCGGGCGATTCGCTGCTCGTCGTAGCAGGACTGTTTGCGGCGGCCGGAAAATTGAATTTGGCAGCCTTGATGATACTGCTGTTCATCGCGGCCGTCGTCGGCGATGCTGTCGGATACTATTCAGGCCGCAAGGTCGGCCCCGCCATCTTCAGCCGACCAAAATCGCGGCTCTTTAATCCGAAACACCTACAAAAGGCACACAGTTTTTACGAAAAACATGGCGGCAAGACGATCATCATTGCCCGTTTCGTGCCCATCGTCCGCACGTTTGCACCGATCGTCGCCGGTGCCGCGAATATGTCGTATCGGCAATTCGTCACGTATAACGTCGTGGGCGGCTTCGCGTGGGTCGTGAGTATGCTGCTCGCAGGTTATTTTCTGGGCGGCGTCGTTGAGGCGTTTATGCGCACTGTCTTCGGCATCGAGAATTTTCTACTCGAAGATCACATCGACAAGGTCGTCATCGTTATCGTCTTTCTTTCGATCTTGCCGATCATCTTTGAATTCGTGAAGGCACGCCGCGAGAAAAAGCGGGAACAACTGGAAGCGAAAACTGAGGCCGACTCCGATTTGACTAAGTCCGGCGAGTAGCCTAAACTTCTATTTTGGTCGGCGGGGCGTGGCTCAGTCTGGTAGAGCGCTCGGTTCGGGATCGAGAGGTCGGAGGTTCGAATCCTCTCGCCCCGACCATAATTTCGAAATTAGGCAGCCTGCGTCAAGCAGGCTGTTTTTTTGACCAATGAAGTTCAGTTGGGATCTGAAAAAGGCTTTATCGAATATTCATAAGCATGGAGTTTCCTTTGAGGAGGCGGCCACTGTTTTTGGCGATCCGCTTTCTGAAACATTTGACGACCCCGACCATTCCTTCGATGAGCATCGATTCATAATTATCGGAAGATCAAAAAATGATAGACTGTTATTCATATCTCACGCGGACAACGGCGACGAGATAAGGATCATAATCGCTCGTCCACTAACTGGTGTCGAGGTAAAAGAATATGAAGGATTCGGAAAATGACGAACTGCGACCCGAATACGACCTGTCTAAGTTAAAAGGACGAGTTCGCGGTAAATACGTAGAACGATATAACCTGGGCACGAACCTTGTCCTGCTTGAGGACGATGTGGCAGACTTGTTTCCTACCACAAAAGCAGTAAACGATGCGCTGCGCTCTCTTCTATCCGGGCCAGGCAAAAAGCCGGTCTCACAGGTCTAAATCACGGCTGTTTTTGTGGCTTCATCTCCCAAAGCACATTGACGATCACCCAACGGCCGTTCGATTTGGCGATGTGCATATAATCGACCCAATCCAAAGCGACGACCTTTACACTCGCACTGTTGCCGAAAACATCCAGAATGGTTACATCCTTTTGCTGCTTTTCTTTTGGCGTGTCTTTGCCGCCGCCGCGTTTCGCCATTTGGACGAGCGATAATGCCCTCATTTGCCCGAGCGAACTGCGGCCCTGCGCATTCGTATTGACGATCCGCTTGGCAAGATCCGGGTGCAGGGCACCTTCCATACGTTCGGCGTTTCCCTCGTAGTAGCCTTCGATATAATCAAGAGCCGTGGCCTTGATCGCCTCTTTATCGGCATCTGTAGTTTGTGCTGAAATGCCCGCAACGGAAAGTAGAAGCAGGAATAATAAACCAATGATTGCTTTACGCATCTGATCGACCTCCAAAATGGTTCGGTATCTAGTTGTTAAGATCCGCTAGTCAATCTGATACGTCGCGACGCTCGTTGGGGTTTCGTAGCAGCGGACCTTGTGCACCTTGACGCGTTCGTCGGCGATGCGGGTGTTGAGGTATTCCAGAAAATATCGGGCAAGATTTTCAGCCGACGGGTTCAATTCTTCATCAAACGGCGGCAGTTCGTTGATATTACGGTGATCGAGATACTTTACGATTTCGTCGGCCGCGATTTTAAGATCACCAAAATCGATCAGCAGGCCGATATTGTTCAGCTCCTCACCACGAGCAAAGATCTCGATCTTATAATTATGCCCGTGCAAATTCTCACACTTCCCCTTATACCCACGCAGTTGGTGAGCCGAAGAAAAATTGCGTTCGATCATTACTTCAAAGAATGAAGGCATAGTCCATTAATTCATTCGTGCCGGCTCAGGAAAAGTTTGCCGCCGTAGTCGTTGATCGCGAGAACGACCTGATCGAGCCAACCTAGGCGGCCAAGCACATTTCTTCGGAAACTCACTTCTTCGGCGATATACACTTCAGTATCTATGTCAAAACCCTCGGCGGAAAGTGTGATGGCGTGAGCGAATACCGCAAATGTACCCGTTACGGTCGAAATGTTCTCCCGTCGTCCCGATTCGATATCCAACCCAAGTCGCTCTCCCGCTCCGCGTTCGAAGATACAGTACGACGCGCCAGTATCGATCTTCGCTTCGACGGCGACAGCATCGTGACCCAACCGCAGTTCAACATCAAGCGATATTCCGGGTCGGCCCGCATCGTAAGTTACAAGCTTTTCAAAGGACAACTCGTGCATCAACTCCAGCCGGCCCAGAATAAATCCTCTTCCCTGGGAATATGAGCCCGAAGAGGACGATCGACGTTCATTTCCTTTAGTTGACCGTCAAGTTCCTTAAGCGTTCGAGCGGCAGCGAGGAACTTTCCATCCTTTAATGCGACATGCATTCCCTTATACGGTGCCGAATGGTCACGCAGCCATACGGTATTCGGACTAACATAGCCCTTTTTGCCACTCCTTTTGACCTCCGACTTACGCGGGACCTGCGGTTCGGCTTCTGTCAGGCGAAGTGCAAGGTCTTTTAATTCGTCAGAGGACAAAATGCTTCTAGCCCTTTTTACGAAATCATCTACAACTGCCGTGGACATACTAGAGCCTCCTTCCGGAGATATTTTAACACAAGAACATGTACATTATTCAGGAAAAAACGGCACGAGATCTTCCAATTCGCCCGAGATCCGCATCCTTGGCAAGCTGTTCAAAAAATCTCGCCCATATCCTTTCGTCCGCAAACGCGGATCTAAAATCGCGATGACGCCGCGGTCGGTGGAGCTGCGGATGAGGCGGCCGATTCCCTGTTTTAGGGAGATCACGGCCTGCGGGACGCTATAGTCGAAGAATGCTTTTCCGCCATTTTCGTCGATAAATCTTGAGCGAGCAGCCACGATCGGGTCGGTTGGGACGGCGAACGGGAGTTTGTCGATGATGACACACGAGAGTTGCTCGCCACGCACATCGACGCCCTGCCAAAAGCTGGAGGTGGCGAACAAAACCGCATTTGGCGTGTCGCGAAATTTTTCGAGCAGGCCTGTCTTCGCCATCGTTCCCTGCAAGAAACAGGGATAACCGATGCGAGCCGAGACGAGTTCGTATAGTGCAGTCATCGACGAGTTGCTGGTGCACAAAACAAAGGCGTGGCCGCGTGTTACCTGCACGATCTTGACGATCTCGATCGCCGCCATGTGTGTAAATTCGGGCGAACGCGGGTCGGGCATGACCTTGGGCAAATAAACGATCGCCTGTTTTTCGTAATCGAACGAAGACGGAGCAGTCAGCGAGGTTGTTTTCGCCGGCGACAGGCCCAGACGGTCGCGAATGAAATTAAAACTGCCATTTGCCGAAAGCGTTGCTGAGGTCAGTACGCAAGTATCGACCTTGTCGAAAAGCTTCTCTTGCAACAATGCCGAAACATCGACCGGCGAAGCCTGCAAAAATATGCCTCGGCCGCGTTTTTCGAGCCAGTAAACGTAGTTGCGATCGGCCTGTTTGATGATAAACCCGAGATCGAACCTAGTCTGTCTGATTCGCCGAACGACGCTTTCTGCCTCAGGCATTTTTGCGGAAAAGGCGTCTATCGCGACTTCAAGACTTCCGAGAGCTTCGTCTAAAGCGTGATAGGTTTCGCCGTGCGGAGTCGGCTGCGGCTCACCGTTCGACCCTCGCTGCGAGAAACTGTCCGGCATTAGCGGAAATCTCCCTTCGTTGCCGCGGGCCTGCAAAAACCTGACCCAAAACTGCTCCCCAAGGCCCATGATCTTCGCCGATGTCCGCAGAATTCCGGCATTCGCGATCGCGTCAGTAATTGGCAATGTGTCGGCGTCGCGAAGCAGTTCGTCGATCTGAAAATTCGAGATCTGAAATCCAAAATAATCCGCCGCAATGTCTTCGATCAGATGGGCTTCATCAAAAATGACCGCTGCATAATCGGGCAGAACCTTGCCAAAATTGTTGCCGCGAACATTGAGATCGGCGAAAAACAGATGGTGATTGACGATCACGATGTCCGCGGCCTCGGCGTTTGTTCGCATCCGAGTGATGAAACAAGGTTCGTAATCGGGACATTTCTGGCCGATGCAAGTGTCGCCTTTGGCGTTGATGCGGCTCCAGAACGAAAGATTTTCAGGCAGATATGTTAGCTCGGCACGGTCGCCTGTTTTCGTATCGTGCGACCATTCGCGGACCTCTTTGAAATGATCGACCTCGCCGATACCGTCGAGTATCGGCTGATGATCGGACTTAGCGATGCGATATAGACAGGCGTAATTCGAACGGCCTTTCATGTATGCGGCCTTAAATTTCTTGGGCAGGACCTTTTGCAGAAACGGAATGTCCTTTTCCATCAACTGTTCCTGCAAGTTCTTTGTGCCGGTCGAAATGATGATCCTCGTTTTGTTTGCGAGTGCTGCGGCAATTGCGGGCGTGAGATATGCGAGCGTCTTGCCCGTGCCCGTTCCGGCCTCGACGATCAGGTGCTTTTTATCGGCAAGCGCCGTCACGATCGCGTCGGCCATTTTGATCTGGCCCTTGCGATACTCGTACGCGTCATGGTGCTGCGAGATGAGCCCGCCGCTGCCAAATACACTTTCGATCAAATTATCGTCCATTTCAAAATAACCAAACGCTCCGCTACCAAATTTATTGACTTCGAACGTCGATTTGCTAAAATTGGACTTTGCGAAATAGCCAGTTATCAAGACCGCCTCCAATGTTGTTTATCGGGCCGGTCTTTTTGCGAATCGACCGCAAAATCTAGATTCTAATGTTTTTGCCGGGTAATTTCGATTTTTCATGCGAAATTTCGCAAAAGTTCGCGTCCCTTGCGGTCTTCGCTATTTAGGAGTTCATTTTTGATGTCATCAACAGCTTTGGCCGGATCGTGGCGTAACGCCGTTTTGTGTTTGTTTACTTTTGCCCTGATAACGGCGGCGTTTGTTTTGCCGCACCGTCAGGGCATCTCAGCGGCTCAAGGAATGTTCACCCAAACAAAGAGCCACGATACGGAACTCCCAAATTACGATATCAGAACAGACAAGACTGCGTTTGAAAAGCTCACTGCCTTCCGAACTTCGGCTGGCAAAAGTGCGTTCGATGTTGCCGACGCCCGCGATGCATTTGTTCTCGGCGAAAAGAAACTAAGGCTGACCGTGCCGACGCTAAAGGTCGATTACAACGATGATATTCGCATTCCCGAGGTGATCGGCCCCGACGTTAAACAAGGCCGGGCGTTTTTAACTTCGCCATCGACCGCGAAACGCTCAAATATCCTGATCGATTTTCTGAAACAAAATACAGATCTCGTCGGCACAACGCCCGAACAGATCGACGGCCTTAAGGTCTTTGCCGATTACACCAACCCGGACGGCAATCTCTCGTTCGTTGAGCTAAATCAAGAGATCAAGGGCATTCCGGTCTTTCGCGGCGAAGTGAAAGCCGGATTTACCAAGAACGGCGAGTTGGTCCGTGTGATCAATAATCTCGCACCGGGGATCGACTACGATGCGGTATCGACAGATTTCGGCGATCCGCTTGCGGCGGTGAAGGCCGCTTCCGCGTTCATCAATTCGGACATTTCAAAACTCAACATCCGCAAAGATCAAACCGTTTCGAGTGATCTTAAAACGGTCTTCGGCACCGGCGATTCGGCGACGACAGCCGAGAAGATGTACTTTCCGACCGAGCCGGGCGTCGCGGTTCCTGCCTGGCGTGTGCTGATCTGGCAGCCGGTCAATGCGTATTACGTTATCGTTGACGCTATCTCAGGAACACTGCTCTGGCGGAAGAATATTACCGAAGATCAGACGCAAGCCTCGACGTACAACGTCTATGCAAATCCGAACGCGATGGTCAATGTCGCCGAGAATCCGTTCCCGTTCACGCCCGGGCCGGTGGCACTAAACGGCCTGCAGGGCTCGCCGTTAGCTCGGGCATCAATCTCACGGATCGGAAACGAGGCCCCATACTCGTTTAACAATCTGGGTTGGATCACGGACGGAGTAACGGTGACCGATGGCAATGCAATACAGGCCGGCCTCGACCGTGACGGTACCGACGGTGTCGATCTGAATAGCGAAGCCGTCAATGCCAGCCGCAATTTCACATTCGCCTACAGCCCGCTAAATCCGAACAACAACACCGGCGAAGCCCCTGTCGCGGTACCGCAGACCTATCCGGGCAGTTCGTTTCAACAAGGCTCGGTTACGCAGCTATTTTACATTTCTAACTGGTATCACGACGAGACATATCGGCTCGGATTTACCGAACAGGCACGAAATTTCCAGAACAGCAATTTCGGCCGTGGCGGCGTCGAAGGCGACCGTGTTCGCGGCGAGGGCCAAGATTCGTCGGGCACAAATAACGCAAACTTCTCAACAGGTGCCGATGGAACACGCGGCAGGATGCAGATGTACATCTGGACAGGCCCAAATCCGGATCTCGATGGAAATCTCGACGCGGAAGTCGTCATCCACGAGTTTTCGCACGGCCTCTCGAATCGTCTGCACGGAAACGGTAGCGGCCTTTCGATAAATATGTCACGCGGCATGGGCGAAGGCTGGTCCGATTTTTACGCTCACGCGATGCTCAGCGAACCGGCAGATCCGATAAACGGCGTCTATGCAATGGGCGGCTACGATACATATCTCGGCTCGGCTGGATTTGTAAATAATTACTATTACGGCATCCGCCGCTTCCCTAAAGCCGTCAAGGCATTTACCGGCGGGCCTGGCAATCTGCCGCACAATCCGTTGACCTTTGCTGACGCCGATCAGTCGCAACTCAACCTCACAGACGGCGCGTTTCCGCGGGGGCCTTTCGGCTCGTCAAATGCCGACGCCGTTCACAATCTGGGTGAGATCTGGAGCAGTGCTTTGTGGGAGATCCGGGCGAGAATGATCACACGCCTCGGCTGGCAGACCGGCAATCGCAAGGTATTACAACTCGTAACCGATGGAATGAAGCTAGCTCCGCTCGGTCCGACGTTCATAAGCGAACGCGATGCGATACTCGCCGCCGGACAAGCTAGCTCGTTAGCTCCTGAGGCCGCAAATGATGTCGCCGATATTTGGGCCGGATTTGCCCTTCGCGGCATTGGTGCGAATGCGAGCATCCAGGCACTTGGAACCGGTGTCGGCGATGCCCGCGTCACCGAATCGTTTAGCCTGCCAAATCTATTTCAGGCTCCTAACCTAACGATCTCTGACACCGGCGGCAACGGAAATGGCTTTCCTGATATTGGCGAGCAGGTAATGCTGAACGTCCCGCTCACAAACTCGACCGGAAACACCGCAACCGGCGTAACGCTCCAACTAATTGGCGGCGGCAGTGCAAATTACGGTACTGTTCCAAGCGGAACGACCTTGACTCAGCCAGTAAGTTTCACCGTTCCGGCGTCCGCTCTTTGCGGCGAAGTCGTCAGCGTGACACTCAACGTTAACAGCAGCCTAGGGGCAACCAGTTTCACGCGTGCATTTTCCGTCGGGCAGCCGCTCGTTACGGCGACACAGAATTTTGACAGCGTCGCGGCTCCCGATTTTCCTGCGGGCTGGACAGCCGTCCCGATCGCCGGCGGCATCAATTTTGTAACGACTGCGACGGCTCCTGACTCGGCACCGAACTCGGCCTTTGCCTCCGATCCGGCAACCGTTGGCGGCGGCAGCGACCTGACATCACCTAATTTTGCTATAACCTCACGTTCGGCGTTGGTTAGTTTCAGGCATAAATACAACACTGAAGCCGGTTGGGATGGCGGCGCACTCGAAATCAGCATCGGCGGCGGTGCGTTTCAGGACATTTTGGCCGCAGGCGGAACCTTCCTGCAAAATGGTTACAACAGCTCGCTTGGTGCTGGCTCCAATAATCCGATCGCCAGCCGCTCGGCCTGGAACGGCGATTCGGGCGGCTACATAACGACCGTGCTCCGTCTGCCGTCAGCAGCAAACGGCCAGAACGTACAGCTAAAATGGCGTTTTGGGGCCGACAACAACACGGCTCCGGTTGACGGCGGATGGAACATCGACAATATTCAGATCAGCGGAAACACGGCGTGCATCATCATCGACAATTTTGGCAGGCCCCGTGCCGATTTTGACGGTGACGCAAAAACAGACATCTCGGTCTTTCGGCCTTCAGAGGGCAATTGGTATCTTAGTCGTTCTACGCTGGGCTTCATTGCTCTAAATTTTGGCCTGTCAGAAGACATTCCGACGCCCGGTGATTTTGACGGCGACGCTAAGGCAGATGTCGCCGTTTGGCGGCCGTCGGACGGCAATTGGTATCGTCTTAACAGTAGCAACGGCCAGTTTATCGCGATACATTTTGGCTCGAATGGCGACATTCCGCAGTCAGGCGATTTTGATGGTGACGGCAAAGACGATCTCGCCGTATTCAGGCCTTCGACGGGTATTTGGTACTGGCTTAATAGCTCGAATGGACAATTCGGAGCTTTGCAGTTCGGCCTTAATGGCGACAAACCGGTTGCTGATGACTATGATGGCGACGGCAAGGACGACATAGCAGTTTGGCGGCCATCGACCGGCATTTGGTACCGCATCAACAGCGGCAACGGACAGTTCTTTGCGGTTGCCTTCGGACTGCCTGCCGATCTGCCGACGCCCGCGGACTATGATGGTGATGCACGGACAGATGTCGCCGTATTCCGGCCGTCAGACGGCGTTTGGTATCGGCTGAACAGCTCGAACGGCCAGTTTGCCGCGGTCGCCTTCGGACTTAATGGCGACATTCCGGCTCCCGGCGATTATGACGGTGACGGGAAAGACGACCAGGCAGTGTACCGCGCCGGGATATGGTATTTGAACCGCTCGCTCTCAGGCTTTTCGGCCTTTGCGTTTGGCCTCGCAAACGACACGCCGATACCGAAAAAATACATTCCATAATTCTGATAAGGAAACTGTCTTAAGACACGAGGGAATCAGCATGTAGCAGACTTTCACCGCAGATTACGCGGATGAAGCGGATTTTCAGTAGATTTTTTGATAACAAATTATCCGTTTTTATCCGCCGAATCTGCGTAATCTGCGGTTAAACTACCGTTTCATTGACGAAAGGTCAATTTTTCAGAAAGTAATCTGATTGTTGCATTCGAGGCGTTTTATTCATTGACGACAGAGCATAAATCTGTTAGAACATAAGGGAATACTTTTCAAAAAATATTGTTCAGATCTCAGATTTAGCTTTTTGTCGAAATTACGTTGCCCCGCTTTTGGGGGACGGCGAGCGTTGTGTTTGGTTTTTTCGAATTTCCGGGAGTTTGGTCGCGATAGACGAAAGATCAATCGTGAAGAGATTTGAAAAAGTGGATTTTAGCTTTTAGGAGGGCTTCGAAATGCAGAGACGATTTAACGCAGAAACCCGCAGCGGTTTACTGTTGTGTTTATTTATACTAGGACTGGTGGCGGCACTTGCTGTCTTACCTTACCAGTTCCGCTCATCGGCAGTATCGCAGACCGGACTGGTCAAGCGAACGGTCAGCTTAGATGAAGGGATCCCAAAGATGTGGGATATCCGCGAATCTAAAGAAAGCTCGGAAAATCTCATCGCGTTGCGCGAACGTAACGGAAAGTCGGCATCGTTTGTTGCTGACATCCGCGACAGCTTTGTCCGCGGCGAAGCGAACTTCGCTCAGACTCACCCGACCGCCAAGGTCGAATACAACACGGATATTCGAAGTCCCGAGGTTTGGACTCCTGACGTTTCCCAAAAGAACATCGAGTGGCTCACACCTCCGTCATCTGCAAAACGCGTTGACATCCTTCGAAATTTTATCAAGCAGAACAACCAGCTCGCCGGTGTTAACAATGAGCAGGTCGACAAACTGGTCGTCGCTGCTGACTACACCAATCCTGACGGCAATCTCTCGTACGTTCACCTTGACCAGAAAGTCAACGGTGTTCCTGTCTTCCGTGCTGAGATCAAAGCCGGATTTACACAGGACAATCGCATTATCCGCGTGATCAATAACTTGGCGCCGGGTGTCGATTACGATCAGGTATCGAGAAACTTCAACAATCCGGCTGACGCGGTTCAGATCGCTGCCCGCCACATCAAACACGAACTCCGTCCGGCGGATACGACGAAGAACGAAGCTGAGTCGAACGACCTAAAAGCGGTATTTGGCGGAGGCGACTGGGCAACGACTGCCGAGAAAATGTACTTCCCGACCGAGCCCGGAGTTATGGTTCCGTCATGGCGTGTCTTGATCTGGCGTCCGGTCAATGCATATTACGTCATCGTTGACGCCGAAACCGGCATCGTACTTTGGCACAAGAATATTTCTGATGACCAAGCCCAACCGGCAACTTATCAGGTCTATGGAAACACAAACGCCTACAACGACATCGCGGACGATCCTGCGCCGTTGTCACCTGGCCCCAACGATCCGTCGCTTGGCACCCAAGGTGCTCTGATCGCACGCACAAACCGCACCTTGATCGGTAACGAAGGCCCGCTTTCGTTCAACAACAATGGTTGGATCACCGACGGAGCAAACATTACGGACGGTAACGCCAACGAAGCCGGTATTGACCGTGATGGAGTTAATGGAGTTGACGCACCGCAGGCTGGTGACACCGCCTGCCCGGGAGCAGGCTGCCGCCGCTTCACATCGACATGGAATCCACCGCCGGGAAGTCCCGCACCGGGAGATGATCCGCTCACCCCACAGGCACAGCGTGGTGCTGTGATTCAGATGTTCTACATCATGAACCGCTACCACGATGAACTTTATCTTCGCGGATTTACCGAAGCGGCCCGGAATTTCCAGGCTGTTAACTTTACGGGAATGGGTGTCGCGAATGACCGTGTTTCATCCGAAGGACAGGATTCGTCTGGCACGAACAACGCCAACTTTGCAACGCCGGCTGACGGCGGCCGCGGACGTATGCAGATGTTCGTCTGGACCGGCCCAACGCCCGACAAGGATGGCACGACCGATGCGGGCATCGTTATTCACGAAGTCACGCACGGCCTTTCGAACCGCCTCCACAATAACGGCGCCGGACTTGGCAATCAGGGCGGAATGATGGGCGAAGGCTGGGGCGACTGGTACGCAAGCACCATGATGGCCGAGCCGACCGATCCGGTCAACGGCGTTTACGGTCTCGGCGGTTATGCAACCCACTTGCTGACAGCCACATTCACTTCAAATTACTATTACGCAATTCGCCGGTTTACCACTGCGGTGATCGCATCTACCGGCGGCCCGATGAACCGTCCGCATAACCCGTTGACCTTTGGTCACATCAACGCAAACTGCGACACCACACTCGGAACCCCCGCCACGGCGGTATCCAGTGCATTTCCGCGTAATCCGGCCATTGCTACAGCAGGTAACTGCTCACAGGTTCACAACGCCGGAGAGATCTGGAAGAGTGCTCTCTGGGAAGTTCGTGCTTTGATGATCCAACGCAACGGATTCACGGTCGGTACCCGCAAGGTTCTTCAGGTCGTCACGGACGGCATGAAACTTTCGCCGACCAACCCGATGATGCTTCAGGAACGTGACGCTATCCTCACAGCAGCAGCAGCTTTGCCTGTCGCTCCTGAGGCAGCAAATGACGTTACCGATGTATGGGAAGGTTTCCGTCGCCGTGGATTCGGTTTCTCGGCAAGCACCCAATCGACGACCGCAGTAACCGAAGCCTTTGACCTGCCGAATGCAGTCTTGGGCAATCCGTTTACGGTCAGCGACGCGACCGGTAATAATAACGGTGTTCCAGAACCCGGCGAAAACGTCGTTTTGGGCATTGCTGTTACAAACAACACCGGCGCTACCGTCAATAACGTAACGGTCAGCGTTAATGGTGGACCGGCAGTCAATTACGGCAACATTGCAAACGCTGCCGTAGTTAGCCAGAATCATCCGTTCCTGATCCCGGCTGCGGCACCTTGCGGCAGTTCGCAGAGTGTCTCGATCGTGGTGAGTAGTACGATCGGTTCGCAGCCCGCGACTATTCGGAGCTTTACACTCGGCACAGCCAGTGGAACGGTTCAAAACTTTGACGGTGTTACCGCTCCGGCTCTTCCTGCAGGCTGGGTAACCACCAACGAAGGAGCTGGTCCTCCGGCACTCTGGACAACCACGACGACCAATCCGAGCAGTGCTCCGAACTCGGCATTCACCAATGATCCGGCTACGATCGGAAGTTCGTATCTCGAATCACCAGTGACGGCGATCACTTCGTCAGCCGCTAAGGTCAAATTCAGAAACCGCTTCATAACGGAATCGACGTTTGACGGCATGGTCCTCGAGATCAAGATCGGTGCCGCTGCTTACGCCGACATCGTTACTGCTGGCGGTTCATTCGTCACAGGTGGTTACAATGGAACGATCTCGACAGCGTTCCAGAGCCCGATCGCGGGACGCCAGGCATGGACGGGAACTTCGGCTGGTGGATACATCAACACCGAAGCTAACCTGCCAGCGGCCGCGAACGGCCAGAATGTCCAACTCCGCTGGAGAATGGCTTCTGACGCCTCGGTCGCCTCGACCGGCGTAAACGTCGATGACATTGAGATCATCAACGGTTACACCTGTGCGGCCGTAACGCCGCGGTCAAGGGCCGACTTTGACGGCGACGGCAGAACCGATCTTTCGGTCTTCCGTCCGTCCGAGGGCAACTGGTATCTCCAGCGGTCAACGGCCGGATTCAGCGTCATCAAGTGGGGACTCTCGACCGATACTTTGGTACCGGGTGACTATGACGGTGACGGCAAAACCGACACAGCGGTGTTCCGTCCGGACGCAACCCCAGCTAACGCCGATTACTTTGTGCTGAATAGTAATGGATTTACCGTTTCCTTCACGTCGTGGGGACTGCCGGGCGATATCGCTGTTTCGGGAGACTATGACGGAGACGGCAAGGCCGACCGGGCAATTTTCCGGCCGTCGACAAATGTTTGGTTTATCCTTAATAGCGGTAACGGTTCGAACACAATCGCGCTATTCGGGCAGGCTGGCGACATACCAATGGCAGTTGACATGGATGGCGATGGTAAGACCAATCTTGCCATTTATCGTCCGGGTACCTTTAGCTGTTTTGTTGCTAGAGCAACCGGAAACCCGGCAACCAACTACGATGTCATTCCATTCGGTCTCGCAGGCGATATTCTCGTCCCGGCCGACTACGATAACGACAACAAAGATGATATTGCCGTATTCCGTCCGTCCACTGGAACATGGATCATCCGACGCAGTACAAATGGCGTGACTGAGTTCAGGAGATGGGGAGCCAGCGGGGACGTTCCGGTGCCGGGAGACTACGATGGTGACGGTGCAGACGATGTGGCTGTCTATCGTAACGGTACGTGGTTCGTCAACCGCTCGACCGCCGGGTCACTGATAACTAACTTCGGTACAGCGACCGATACAGCGATACCTCGCCGCTATCTGCCGTAGTTGCTACATCCACGCGGAAAGGCAAGCTAATCCGGCCTTTCCGCTAACCTTTTACTCAGCCGGCCGCTCTTTTGCGGCCGGCTGTTTTCTTTTCCGGGGTCTGCCCGTAAAACCTGTTGACATAATCGGTCGCGAAGCCTATGTTTTAAATAGATATTTCATCGACTTTTCGGCAGTTCCCGCCGTCAAAACAGTTAGATTCGAGAGCATTTCGGGAGTTCCTCTTTTATGTCAATCAAGTTGGGCCGGGTCTTGTCGTTAAAGTTGTTTGTCGTTGCCGCCACGGTTGCGATCGGAGCCTTTGGCCTTTTGAGTTTCGGCGGACGGAGCCAGAATGTTGCCGCGTCGGCCAATGGACCGTCAGCCTCGCATACCGGTGCTCCCGGCGAAGCCAATTGCACGTCCTGTCATACAGAGTTCCCGGTCAACAGCGGAATTGGAAGCGTAGCGATCACAGGCCTTCCGGCGGTATATACTCCGGGCCAGCAGGTATCGGTCACCGTTACGACGACCCAGGCCGATGCCGTCATCTACGGATTTCAGATGACCGCGATCAATGCTGTCGGCGACAAGATCGGTACGTTCACGCTGCCAACTGAGACGCCTGCTCGCTCGCAGATCGTCACCGGAATTGTCCAAGGCCGCGAACGCAAGTACGTCGAACACACCGAGAGCGGCCTCTTCCTCCCGGCCACGTTTGGTTTTAATCGTTGGATATTTACATGGACAGCCCCGGCAACGCGCGGCGGTCGGGTTGGGTTTTACGCAGCCGGAAATGGCAGCAACAGCGACAGTACTCCATCCGGCGATTACATCTACACCGCCTCTAAAGCTACAACCTCGGGAAGTCCCATCTTCGATTTTGACGGCGACGGCAAGACAGATCTGTCGATCTTCCGGCCCGGCCCGGCTACAGGCCCCGAATGGTGGTGGCTAAAATCGTCGAATGGCGGTAACGGGGCGACACAGTTTGGTTCGCCGACCGACAGGCTTGTTCCGGCTGATTTTACGGGCGACAACAAAACCGACGTTGCGTTTTGGCGGCCTTCGACCGGGTTTTGGTATGTGTTGAGGAGCGACGATTTCTCGTTCTATGCGTTCCCGTTCGGTTCGAACGGCGATGTGCCCGCACCTGCCGATTACGACGCCGACGGTAAGACCGACGCGGCCGTTTTCCGTCCATCAAACTCGACGTGGTTCATCTCGAATTCCGGCGGCGGCACTACGATCCAGCAGTTTGGCATCGCGGGCGACGTTCCCGTCCCGGCCGATTATGACGGTGACGCCAAATCGGACATCGCTATCTATCGTCCATCCTTAGGCCAATGGTGGCTCGTCCGCAGCACCGGCGGAACGGTCGCGTTCCAGTTCGGACTGCCGACAGACAAGACCGTTTCGGGCGACTACACCGGCGACGGTAAGGCCGACGTAGCGTTCTGGCGGCCCTCGACCGGCGAATGGTACGTTCTGCGAAGCGAGAACAACAGCTTCTTCGCGTTCCCGTTCGGCAACGCTACCGACATCCCGACGCC
>JANLTF010000559.1:0-3661 GCA_031362825.1 Acidobacteriota bacterium
CAACAATTTTCGCGGCAAAAACGTGCTCCTGATCTTTTATCTCGGCGGTTACTGTGAGCACTGTTTGACGCAGCTCAAAGACGTCATCAAACGTAACAAAGAACTCGGTGAACTGGACACGACCGTACTCGCCGTCAGCGCGGATCTGGATGAGGGGCTGGCCAAAACGGCCAAATCGCTGGGAGTGCCGTTTCCCTTGCTCTCAGATCCTAAGCTTGAAAACGCCCGCCGCTTCAAAGCCTACGATGATTTCGAAGAGATGGCATTACACGCGACGATCTTAGTTGACAAGCGCGGCCGCGTACACTGGTCGCGTACTGGCGGCAGCCCGTTCACCGAATTCGATTTTCTGATCAAGGAAATAGAGCGATTGAACGCGTCAACCAACTCGGAGGCGGCAAAGTGACTCATCTCATGGCGTTTCTAAGACGGTTCGACCACACTAATAGAAATTTATGAAACGATGCCCTGAATGTAGGCGAGATTATTACGACGACACGCTGCTGTATTGTCTCGATGACGGCAATGCTCTGCTCGAAGGCCCGGCGAGCGGTTCGGGTGCGGGTGACGAACCGGCGACAGCGATCTTGCATTCGACCGCTGTTCCTAATGAAGCTCCGACGCGGCAGCAAATAAACACGACCGGCGAGACGGTGGCTGATCATACGTATGGCAAGCAACGTTCGTCTGCACCGAGAAATATCGCGATTGGAATAGCTATTGTGACAATCCTGGTTGCTGGCGGTTTTTTTGCACTCCGATATTTGAGATCAGAGCCACCGCAAGTACCTAGAACGGCCAAGACCATTAATACGCAGCGTTTGACCGGCGACGGAAAGGTGGTCGACGCAGAGATCTCGCCCGACGGTAAGTTTATGGTTTATGTGCGGATCGAGGGTGACAAGGATTCGCTTTGGATCAAGCAGATACAAACCGGCAGCACGGCAAACGTGGTAAAGCCGGGCGAGGCGAGCAAGTTTTACGGTATCGCCTTTTCGCCTGACGGTAATTACGTTTACTTTAACGCCCTGATGAGCAGCAACGAGACGCAGACGATCTATCGCGTCCCGACGCTCGGCGGCACCCCGACAAAATTTCTCTCAAATGCGCAGTTTGTCGAATTTTCACCCGACGGTAAGCAAATATCTTTTCGTCGCTTTGACGTAGCAAGCGTCTCCGACACAGTTCTGGTAGCAAACTCTGACGGTTCGAACGAGCGCCCATTAGTCTCGCGGAGCGGCAAACAGTTCTACACGAGCTCGGCCGCTTGGTCACCGGACGGTAAAAATCTAGCCGTTGCCGTAGGTGACGATGATATCGGCGTGGGCGACATCAATATGTCTCTCGCATTGATATCGGTCGCGGACGGATCGCTGCGTGACATCGGTTCGCGTCGGTGGGCCGGCATTGACTATGTCGTCTGGCACCCGAGCGGCGATTCAGTGTTTGCAGTGATCAGCGAGAACTTTTTTCTACCCGGACAATTGTGGGAGATGTCATACCCGTCCGGTGAGTATCGAAAGCTGAACAACAACCTCAACGGCCACGGCTCGCTTTCGATAACGGCCGACGGCAAATCGATCGTTACCAGCGAACGTTACTCGCGCTCGGCAGTTTGGGTGTCGCCGGATCTCAAGCCAGAGAACGCCAAGCAGATAATGCCAAATACCGGTGACACTTGGGGATTTTCCTGGACAGCCGACGGACGGATCGTTTACATTTCCGACCAAACCGGCGACGCTGAGGTTTGGACAATGGACGCTGACGGGGCCAATGCCCGTCAGATCACATACGACCGGGCAGTCAAACGCGTGCCCTATGCCTCGCCGGATGGACGTTACATTGTTTATACGTCATCGAAAAATAGCGGCGAGATCGTGCGGATCGATATTGGTGGGGGAAATCCGCTCGTGTTGACCAAAGCCTTAGGTGCGGACCGTCCTCACATCTCACCTGACGGCAAATGGGTCATTTATTCAGCTTTCGTCGGCGGACTGTCAAAGGTTCTGCGAGTGTCGATTGACGGCGGCGAGGAAAAAGTGCTGACCGACTACCCCGCCAAAGAGCCGCGTTATTCGAATGACGGCGCGAGATTCGCCTGCTTTCTGATGAACGAGAAATCATCAGAATGGAACCGTCTCGCGATCATCCCAGCCGAGGGCGGCGCACCCATCTCTGCCTTTGAAGTGCCGATCACGACTAACTCTGGCCGTGGACCTGTATGGACGCCCGACGATAAGGGCATTACGTTGATTGTCGCACCCGGCGAACAGCAAAATCTATGGCTCCAACCTGTGGATGGCGGGCCGGGAAAACCGATGACAAACTTCCCAACTCCGGGCATAGCCCGCCACGATTATTCGCGCGACGGCAAACGCATAGCCATTGTCCGCGGTGAGAGGATCGGCAACGCTGTAATGATCACCGACTTTAGGTAGATAGGAAAGTATGAAACGATGCCCTGAATGCGGGAGAGATTACAATGACGATTCGATGAGCTTTTGTCTCGATGACGGGTCGGAGTTGTTGTTCGGCCCGGCAATGGCTTCGGATGGAGATGAGCCGCAGACGGCAATTTTGCCGCAAGACATCGCATCCGAGGCTGCTACCCGCGCGCAGTTACACACGACCGAGAAGACCGCGGTTTTGCCGAGTGGTGTGTCTGAAATTGCGAAGCCGAAAGGTTTTGATAAGCGACTGATACTTGCTCCGCTCGCACTTGCGGTTATTGTTCTTGGCGGATTCTTCGGCTACAAGTATCTATCGCCCGCCAAACAGATCAATTCCATCGCCGTGATGCCGTTTGAGAATAGGAATTCGGATGCTGATACGGATTATTTGTCCGACGGTTTGGCGGAATCGGTGATCTTTCGGCTGACGCAGCTTCCTGATCTGCGGTTTAGCCCGACGAGTTCGGTGATGCGTTACAAAGGAGCATCGACTGATATTGCCAAGATCGCCTCCGAACTTGGCGTAGATGCGGTGATGACCGGACGGCTCACGAAGCGGGGCGACAATCTGAACATCACGGTTGAGCTGGTGGATGCCCGCACCAACAAATCGCTGTGGGGCGAGCTGTATGAACGGAAACTTTCGGAATTATTGACCACCCAGCGCGAGATCGTCACCGAGATCGTGGGCAAACTGCAGTTAAAAATGTCGGGCGAAAGCGAGCAGAAACTGGCAAAGAAATACACCGACAACAACGAAGCTTATCAGCTTTATCTGCAAGGTCGTTTTCATTGGAACAAGCGAACCAGTTCAGACTTTGAACAAGCAGTTGTGTTTTTCAAGAAAGCCATCGAAAAAGACCCGAATTATGCTCTCGCGTATGTAGGATTAGCCGATACCTACGCCCTGTTTCCCGATTGGTCGGATGCCAGACCAAAAGATGTTATGCCGAAAGCCAAAGAAGCCGCACTCAAGGCTTTCGAACTCGATCCGAACTTGCCGCCCAAACTATGGGCCGATCGCGCCAAATGGAAAGAGATCCTACCGCAGAAGAAGGACAAGCTCGAGAATGTCGCCTTCATCGGCGACGCCATCGTTGCCGAATACATGGTTGACGCCACCAATCGGTTGCACCTGTTCGACAAGGCGGGCAAGTTCCAAGAGGAAATCAAGCTGCCCACGCTCGGCTCGATCTCGGGTATGACCGGCG
>JANLTF010000578.1:0-1834 GCA_031362825.1 Acidobacteriota bacterium
CACGCCCGACAGCTACGATTGTTCTTCCTTCAACGCCCGTTTAAATATTTTCCCCGTGCCGCCTACGGGCAGGTTTTCGCGGAACTCTACGTGGCGCGGGTATTTGTTGGCGGCGAACTGGGTTTTGCACCATTCGACGAAATCTTCGGTCGAAAGCTCGGCTCCCTGATTGAGGACGAGAAAGGCTTTTACTTCTTCGCCGAGGCGGTCGTCGTGGACGCCGATGACGGCGCAGAGGCTGACCGCGGGATGCGTGATAATCACTTCCTCGAGTTCGCGGGGATAGATGTTGTAGCCGCCGCGGAGGATCATGTCCTTTTTGCGGTCGACGATCGAGAGAAAGCCTTCGGGATCCATCACGCCGATGTCGCCGGAGTGAAACCAGCCGTTACGAAAGGCTTCGGCGGTCGCCTCGGGGCGGTTGTAATAACCTTTCATCACGTTGTGGCCGCGGATCACGACCTCGCCGCGTTCTCCGCGAGGCACCTCATTATCGTTTTCATCGACGCACATTACTTCGACGCCGGAGAGCGGCTGACCGACAGTGCCAATTTTTGATGGAACCGTCGGATGGTTAAAGGTGGCGATCGGCGAGGTTTCGGAAAGCCCGTAGCCCTCGAGAATGCGGACGCGGAATTTCTCCTCGAATTTCCGCATCAGTTCGACCGGCATCGGAGCACCGCCGCTGCTGAGTACCTTCATCGAACGCGCAAACGGCTCGACGTCGATGTCGTTCTCCTCGACGAATTTGAGTATCGCCCAGTACATCGTCGGCACCCCGGTCCAGAAGTTCACGCCTTCGCTGCGAAAGGCGTGGAGCGCCGCTTCGACCTCGAATCTTGGTAGCAGCACGACGCGATTGCCCGCGAGAAGCTGCGCATTCATCTGCGCCGTCTGGCCCGTCGTGTGAAACAGCGGAAGCGTGATCAGGCAGACGGGCTGTTCGCCATTGGTGAAATCGAGAGACGGGAAATGCAGTGCCCACGCCGCGTTGGCATTCATGAAGATGTTGAAGTGCGTCAGCTCGGCACCTTTTGGCTGGCCCGTCGTGCCCGAGGTGTAAAGGATCGCACACGTGTCGTCGGGCTTTGTCGGGACGATCGCGAAAGTCTCCGGCTTGTCAAAGGTCAGCTCGGTCAGCGTACGGTGTTCGCTAAACTGGCTCGGACCCATTAGGTCTTTGGTCATCACGACCAGATGCTCGCAGCTATCGACGCTATCGAATGCTTCTTTCGTTCGCTCGGCAAGCGGCAATTCGTCAGTGCCTTCGAAAACGAACACGGCCTTCGCGTCAGAATCGGCCAGATGATACGCGATCTCGCGCGGAGCGAAAAGCACGTTTAGCGGCACCACGGCGGCACCGGCCTTGATGATGCCGTAATAGACGATCGGGAAGAACGGCAGATTGGGGCAGATGAGAGCGACCTTATCGCCGAGGCCGATGTTCATCTCGGCTAGAGCATGGGCGACGCGGTTTGAAAGCGTGTCGAGTTCGCCGTAACTGAGACGAACATTCTCCCAGACGATCGCTTCGCGCGTCGGTGTCAGCCTCGCGTGGTGCGAGATCATCGACGCCAAATTTAAAGAAGTAGCCGAAACCTGCATTAAAAGATCCCCTTAAATGTTGTGTTCGAGAAGGTTGCTAGATTCTAAATAAAGTCGTGTGCAGATGTCAAAAATCCATCTTGGCGGCGGAGGAAACATCTTCGCCGAGACGCTGGATCGAATGGACTTTATATTCGTCACGCTGATCGGGAAAATCCGAGCGGTAATGTCCGCCGCGAGACTCTTCGCGCCAGAGTGCGGCTGTGGCAACTAGACGGGCGAGGGTGAC
>JANLTF010000593.1:0-10337 GCA_031362825.1 Acidobacteriota bacterium
AATGTCAGAACCAGAATTGATGAAAGAGTCCGACGTCCATGCTTTCGGCGTCGAGATCGTCTATAAACAACTCGTCGAAGCCGGCTGGACGATGGACAGCGCCGACGTCTATGCCGACCGTATGCAGGAACCGCAGATCGTCGCCCACAAAGACGGCGAGATAGGATTCTTTGTTGTCCGCACAGCTATGTATCCCGGCCGCGGACGTATCGAGAATCAAGAAACCTTCGAGCATCTCGTCCGCCACGCCAATAACCACGGCGCGTCATGCTATTTCGCCAGCGTCGGAATTGCCAACTCCGAGGGCAAGACCGAGGAAGAAATGACCGTCCCCCTTAAAGGCGTCGCCTATCACGTGGCGTTCGACGGTTTGGTCAAGATGGAATTGCCGCCGAAATGAACAAAACGAGACTCGAAGCATTCTCCGACGCCGTCATTGCCATCATCATGACAATCATGGTGCTTGAGCTGAAGATCCCGCACGGCACGGATATCGACGCGTTGAGGCCGCTGGCCTGGATATTCGTGGCGTACGTCCTTAGCTTTGTATACCTCGGCATCTATTGGAATAACCATCACCACATGCTCCAGGCAACCCGAAAGGTCAACGGTAAGGTCCTATGGGCCAACATGCACTTGCTGTTCTGGCTGTCGCTCGTGCCGTTCGTCACCGGATGGATGGGCGAGAACCATTTTGCACCATTCCCGACCGCAATGTATGGTGTCGTGCTGCTATTGTGTGCTGTCGCCTACACGATCCTGCAAACAACCATCGTCCGACACGACAAACAAGAGAACAACCTACTCGCCGAGGCGATCGGCGGCGATCTCAAAGGCAAGATATCGATGCTCTGCTACATCGCCGCGATCCCGCTGGCATTCGTCCACCAGGCGATCGCCGGGATTCTCTATGCGGTCGTCGCGTTTATATGGTTAATACCTGACCGCCGCATTGAGAAAAAGATGGCGGAGTAAATCTTCTGCTGTGTGACTAAGCACACAGTCTCAACGCCGGATATCTGTAAATCTATAGTTGCGATACAAGTAACAGGAGGTTCTTATGGATAACGAAAATACATGCGGCCACAAAGGATGCGGCTGCCCGACCGGGGAAGATTCGGCATATTGCAGCGACCACTGCACGGACGCTGCGGAAATGGATCTCGACGAGATCAGTTGCGACTGCGGTCACGAAGGCTGCGGTTAGGCTCGAGCTAATACGGCTTTTGGAGCGGCTGCGGCAATAGTTTGATCTGTTGGAACTCTGCTTGGGTCTCTTCGGACGTGTTGCAGGCCAGTACTCCGGCAAGAACCGTGTCGCCGAATTCGGTTTCGATGTCTTCGATCAGGCGCCATTCGGAGCTTTCGTCTTCGCGCCAGAAGGCGGAGAACATATTTAGGCGTCGGGTGATCTTTAGGTTGACGTTGGTCGTTATTGTTGGGATCTCGATCGGTGTGGCGAGCGGTTCGTATTTGTCTTTGCGGCGGGCGTCGAGACGGATTCCGCTGCCTCCGCCGCCGATGCCGCCGAAGGCTCGTTCGAGCCGAATGTAATTATCACCGTCGAGATAGATCAGCAAACCAGCACCCTGATAATCGCGGGTCGGGACGAAGTTGACGCGCGTTTCGACCTGGAAATCACCGGTCACGGCCTTTACCAGACGCGGCGCCGTTCGGTTGCCGCCGTAGAGGTCTTTGGTCGTCGGGACCGTCATTGTGAGGCGGTTATCTTTGAATTCGTAATTCGTCGGGCTGTATTCCCCGTCCGGATCGATCCAACGCCAGCCGTCGGCGAACTTGCCGCTCTCGTACTTAACGGTCATGACTTTGTCGACGACCACGCCTTTGGGCATGCCTTCAGAGGGCGTCGCCGTTGGAGCCGGAGTTGCCGCAGCCCGCGGCGGTTCGGGCGTGGCGGCAGGAACGTTGGCGTTGTTCGCGACCTCGACATTCTTCCCCGGCCCCGAGAACCAACGGCAGCCGAACACAAGAAACAGAGCGACAAAAACAATAAAAAGCCTGTTCATAAAGCACCTTCTTCCCACTGACCACCGACAACCGACCACTGCTTATGCTTGCCGTATCCATTTCCACACCTCAGGTATCGTCGCACGTTTGCCGTACATGAGCATCCCAATGCGGTAAACACGCGATGCGAGCCAAACTAGGAAAGCGATCGTCAGCACGTTTAATCCGATAGAAAGTGCGATCTGCCAGAACGGCGGCATCTCGGCGAGGATCCGGACCGGCATCGTCAGCGGTGCGAACAGCGGTGCGATGGAGACCCAAAACGATAGGTCCGAGTTCGGGTCGCGTATCACCGCGAAGCAAAAATAAAAGCCGATCAGCATTATCATTATCGGCGGAAACGCGAACTGTCCGCCTTCCTGCGTTGTCGTGACCATCGAGCCGATCAGGGCAAATATCGAGGCGTAGATGAAGTATCCGACAATAAAATAAAGCAGAAACAGCAATATCATCAGCGGCGAAATATTCGGAAGCGATCCCAGAAGTTCGCTTGCTCCGCCCTGTGCGATCAGGAATCCGACCATCGCCGCGAGCGAGATGACCCAGATACTTAGCTGTGTCAGCCCCGCCAAACCGACGCCGACCAGCTTGCCAAACATCAGCGTAAACGGCCTCGCGGACGAGAATAGTATCTCGGCGATCCGAGTTTCCTTCTCCTCGATAACGGCTCCCATAATGACCTGGCCGTAGATCGTCAGGGCGATGTAGATCATCATTCCGATGACCAAAGACGCGATGAAAAGCATCTCGCTGTCCTTTTCCTCGCCCTTTTCGCTGATGGCTTTTGATTCGAACGTGACGTTCCGGCTGAGGTCTTTCAGCAGTGTTTCGTTGATATTTGAGTCCGCGAGACGCTGCGATCGTACGGCCTGGTTCAAGGCGTCTTTGAGCGTGTCGTTGGCGACAAAATCACCGGCCTTTCGCGACCGGAACTCAAACACGGCCTTCTTCGAATCGATATCAGCCGGAATTACCAGATACGCGTCGATCTCGTCGGCGGCGGCCTTTGCGTTTAGCTCCTGTCGTATCTGATCCGCCGATTTTCCGGCACTGTCATATTCGACAAAGACAAAGGCCGATGCCATCTGCTCGGATCCGCGTTTCATCCTTTCCTCTTGCGAGGCGTTGAGGTCGCCGATCTGATCCTGCGCAGCCTGTCGTGATCTTGCCTGAATGCGTTCGGACGAGACGTTCTCTTTCAGCCGCGGAGCGATCTTGCCTGACGGATCGATGACCACGATTCGCGTCGCCTCACCCTTCAGCGAAAAAATGATCGCCGGCACCACCGCAAACCCAAGTCCGATGACCGGAAAAAGCAGCGTCCCGATCAAAAACGTCCATTTATAGACGATCTTTTTGTATTCGTGTTTTACGACGGCAAGGAATTTACGCATAAGCGGTTACAGCATATCAGTCGCGGCTTTGATGCCGTCTTCGATCTCAAATAAAACATCGACGGGAAGTTCGGCGATTTTTCTCGTAAGTTTGGCTCGATCGAGAGTCGTTATCTGATGGCAAAGTGCAATGCTGTCACGGTCGAGACCAGTGATGCTCGCCGAAATCAATTTCGTCGTCTGGCCGCGTCTTCCCTGGCTTTCGGATGTAGAAAGTGGGACTACAATGATCGAACGCCATCGCGGATTTTCATTGAAACCATCATGCGAAATGACGATCACGGGTCGAATGCCACGTTGTTCGGAACCAGATCTAGGATTTAGGTCGGCCCAATAAACATCGCCCCGTTTCATAGCGTTTCGGCCTCTATGAGGTGTTCGATCCCGGCGGCTTCTAACTCGGGGTCAAGGTCATGATCGGTACCCGCAAATTCTTCAGCATACGCCCGGATCGCCATATCTCGAAGCTTTCTTTCTCCATTAGCCCGGCTTTCGAGGCGGCAGATAAAATGCTCGACCTCGAACAATTGGTCCTGTGGCAGATTACTTATTTTCCGTATCAATTCCTGTGTCTGCATATGTTTACCTCGTCTCAATATTACCAACATTCTCGATAAAAATATCATTCAAACTCGGCTCTACGGCCTCAAACTTTGTTATCGACGCTCCGGATTCGATCAGGCGCTTGAGTAGTAGTTGGGAATCGACGTTTTCGGCGAGTTCGATATCCTTTTCGTCAGCGTGCTCGATCACCCTTGCAACCAAGGTCTTGTCGCTCAGTACGGTCTCGCCGCCGGTTATGCGAAGGGCGATCCGGTTGTGGCCGTAGCTTTCCTTTACTTCGCGGAGGCTGCCGCCGATGACCTTTTTCGATCTGTTGATCAGGATAATGTCATTGCAGAGGCGTTCGGCGGTTTCCATTAGGTGCGTCGAGAAGATAACGGTCTTGTCTTTCTTCTTGAATTCCGCCAGCACATCGATCATAAACTCGACATTTACAGGATCAAGGCCCGAAAATGGTTCATCGAGAATCAGCAGATCTGGGTCGTGCAGAACGGTCGAGATGAACTGGATCTTCTGCTGCATTCCCTTTGAAAGATCGGTCGTTTTCTTGGTCTTCCACTCGGCTAGGTTCATCCGCTCGAGCCAAAAATCGATCCGCTTGTCAGCCTCGGCACCCGTAACGTCTTTCAGGGCAGCGAAATAGCGGAGCTGATCGACGATCTTCATTTTCTTGTAGAGCCCGCGTTCTTCTGGCAGATAGCCGATCTTATCCTGCAAAGCTGGCCCCATTTTCTGGCCGAACAGCTCGATCTTGCCTTCGTCGGGGGCCGTTATGCCGACGATCATTCGGATCGTGGTCGTCTTACCCGCACCGTTCGGACCAAGAAATCCGAAAACACGGCCCGCTCGAACGTCAAAGCTCAAACCTTCGACAGCAGTAAACTCGCCAAAACGCTTTGTAACGTTCTCAACCCGCAATGTCACATCGTGATCACCCATATGTGATTCCGATTTTATCGACTGCGGCCGGCTTTAGCTAGCCGTTCCGCCGGTTTTGCCGTATTTTGAACACGCGAAAATAGGCCCTTGGCTTAGTCTGGGATTCGGAAAGAGGCTCACGGGCAGTCGGGTCTTTGTTAGAACACCGGCAGATTAGCATCGGCCGGCAATTCCGGCGAGGTTTCTTCGATCTTGATCAGCGGGACCGGAAGCCAGGCTTTGTGTTCGTATAGTAGTTTTTCGGCGGCGTCAACGTTTTGGGGGCGGGCGAGGAGATAGCCCTGGCCGTAGTCGCAGCCGAGGTTTTGGAGCAGGTTAAGCTGCGTTTCGGTCTCGATGCCTTCGGCGATAACGCTCATTTTGAGGTTTTTAGCGAGCGAGATGATGGTTTGCAGGATCTCGCTGTTTTCGCCGTTTTCACCGACGCTGTAAACAAATGAGCGGTCGATCTTGAGGCTGTCGAACGGCAAACGGTGCAAAATGCTGAGACTCGAATAGCCAGTACCGAAATCATCGATCGAAAGTCTGACACCGAGCTGCTTGAGACGGTTGAGGACATTGATGGTGTGGTCGGCGTTTTCCATCGCGACGCTTTCGGTGATCTCGAGTTTGAGCGACGAAGGCGAGAGTTTGGACATCTCGAGCGCGTGTTCGACGTCCGCGATCAGGTCGCCATGCATAAGGTGCTTGCCCGAGATGTTGACGCTGACGATCATATCCTTATATGCCGGACTGATCTTCTGCCAGCGGGCGAGACGCGTGCAGGTCTCTTTCAATATCCAGATCGTGATCGGAACTATCAGGCCGCTGTCTTCGGCGATCGGTATGAATTTGTTCGGCGGAATGTTGCCGAATTCACTGTGATTCCACCGCAGCAACGCCTCGAATCCAAGCAGATGGCCGTCCTGCAGATCGACTAGCGGCTGATATGCCATCGACAACTCTTTTCGGTCGAGAGCATTTCGAAGATCATTCTCCGTCTGGATCCGCTCTAAAAAGCGGAACCGCAACTCTTTTGTAAATATGGCTACGCCGTCCTCTTTCTCTTTGGCGTAATGCATCGCGATATCGGCGTCACGCAGGACTTCCTCAGGAGTGTTGTACTCGGCGTCACACGGGGCGATGCCAATATTGACGCTGATGGTGATGCTGTTGCCGCTAAGGCTGAACGGCTGTGAGATCGTGTCGTAGATGCGGCGGGCTATTTTTTGAGCTTTGCCGGTCGTTTTCACGTTACGTAGAATGATCGCGAATTCGTCGCCGCCGATACGGGCGATCATGTCTTCGGGATTGAGCATCCGGACAAAGCGTTTCGCCGCGATCATTAACACTTTGTCGCCGATCGTGTGGCCGAGGCTGTCGTTGATGTTTTTGAAACGGCTGATGTCGAGAAACAAGACGTGAAACGTCTCGGCCGGATCGCGTTTGTAATCCTTTATCAAGCCGCGAAGCATATCGCCGAGGTGTTTTCGGTTCGGCAAACGCGTCAGCGAATCGTGAAGTGCAGCGTGTTGAAAATCGCGCTCGCTCTTACGCAGGGCGATGTTCGCACTTTCTTCTTTTTCGAGTGTGACCTTTAGCGCTTCGGCATGCTTTTCGGCTTCGCGGCGGCGCTCGCGCTCAAGCTCGGACTTTTGCCGTTCGGCCTCTTCGACCTGATCGATCGCATCGTTGATCTCGCCGATCGATTGCCGATAGCTGACATACATCAATATCAGGCCGACACAAGCGATCCCGGTTACCAGCACATCGGCATAGTTGAACAGTTTGAAAACGATGCCGGCAAGTGCGGCACCGGTAAATTGGGTGAGCGAACTTGAAAGTCCCTGAGTTTTCCAGATCTGCCAGATACCGGATCTTGATTTGATGTTTTGGTAAACCGATACGAGGATCGACGATCCAAAGAACTGCGTCAGAGCAAAAAGCCCCATAACGGTTACTAACGCCCGCGCGTCAATTTTATTTTTTTCAAACGCCGGCAGGAGTGTTGACGCGATGAGCACACCGTAGCTGATGGCTGTCACGACAGCAGCAAGTGAGGAGTTGAATGGTACGATCCAACGGCCACTGAGCGTGCCTTTGTGTTTAAGGTAAAGACAATTTGCCAGCGTTTCGACGAACGCCGTAAAGATCGCCATCTCGCCGCCATAGATCAGAAACGCGAGAAAAACGATCGCATCAGAAAAGCTGATCGAAAATTTCGAACGCGGCAAGGTTAGGCTCATTCGCGGAGCTATCAGGACGGCGAACGACAACAGAAGCACATAGCCCCAGCCAAACGAATTGGCCGGAAGCGTAAATAGAGCAAGGCCGGTGACAAGTGTGCCAAGGCCTATTACTACTACTTTTATGTAATCTGCGAGCTGTTTTCGTTCCATATAGGACTAGCCACCAACGGCGGCCGGTGAGGTTTCGGTTGTTTGCGGAAGCTGAGCAGCCCTAGCCCAACTAACAAAGTTTAACATTCTTTGCAATGTTTGGCTATATGTTTTTTACAGCGATTTGCTTGCGGATTGTATACAAATTATACAGTCGCATATTGTATAGGTTGTATACACTCCTGTAAACAATTGATTATAGATGGTTTATGGACGTTAGCATGTGAATATGGTAACTGAGTATCCACTTCCGCAGATCATGCCAATTCGGCACGTTTTAAATTTCTTCGCCCTGTAACTTGTTTATTTACAGTATTTAGCAAATCTGCATTCCTGGCACACCGCTGTGGCACGGTGATTGTAATAGAGAGGGCAGAACGGAACAAGGGGTTTCGAAAACAAAACTAAAAACTGACTTAAACTAAAGGAGAAAGAAAATGAAAAACACAATCGCAACATTCGCACTAACCGCAATCATGGCAGTCTCGGCTTTCGCAAATGGCGGAATCATCGTCAGCGACTTCAACGCACCGAAAGATCCTTGCAAGGACACGATCAAAGTTGACAGCGGAATCATCGTCTCGGACATCATCGGCATAATCGTCTCGGACTTCACCGGAATCATCGTCTCGGACATCCGCAGCACCACGACCGTCAACTGCGGCATCATCGTTTCGGACGCAACCGGCATCATCGTCAGCGACTAACCTCACAGACCGCTTCTTACACCGGGGTGGCCACGATCAAACAGCTCGGCGAGACATCGCCGGGCTGTTTTCAGTTTGAAATGCTCTTTGAACGCGGTGAGAGTTTTCGTAAGGTTTCAACTGCATTGGGCAAAACATCGAGAAGGCGGTCGATGTCTTCGACGGTGTTGTCCTTACCGAGGCTAAATCTGATGGCATTCCGAGCGACGTCGTCGCCATGGCCGAGGGCTCGGATGACGGGTGACGGTTCGAGCGAACCTGACGAGCAGGCCGAGCCGGTCGAGACAGCGATTCCCTGCATATCGAGATTGATCAGCAGGCCTTCGCCCTCGACGCCGAGGAACGAGATATTTGCAATATTCGGCAGACGCGATTCGCGTTCGCCGTTGAAAACGAGGTCGGAGATCTTCTCGCCGATCTCGTTTTCTAATTTTAGACGGAGCTCCATCAGCCTCGCCGAATCATCGGCAAGGTTTTCTTTCGCCATTTCGGCAGCTTTGCCGAGGGCGACGATACTGGGAACCGATTCGGTACCTCCGCGAATTCCGCGTTCCTGCCGGCCGCCGATGTTCTGGGCGTGAAGCCGTGTTCCGCGACGCACATACAATGCACCGACGCCTTTCGGCGCGTGTATCTTATGCCCCGATAGAGAAAGCAGATCGCAGCCGATAGATTCGACATCAAGGTCAATCTTACCGGCTGCCTGGACGGCGTCGGTGTGAAACCAGATCTTTTTGCCTGATTTTTTTAGCTCGCGGATATGCCTTCCGATCGCTTCGACCGGCTGAAACGTGCCGATCTCGTTGTTAGCGGTCATTATTGAGATCAGAATGGTTTCGTCGCGGATCGCGTTTACGACATCAGCCAGGCGGACGATACCGTTTTCGTAAACGGGCAAATACGTGACCTCAATCCCTTGCTTTTCGAGGTCTTCGCAGACCGACTTGACGGCGGAGTGTTCGATGGCCGATGTGATGATGTGGTTTCCGTGTGTTTGATTTGCCTCGACGAGGCCGCGGATGGCGAGATTATTCGATTCGGTGCCGCCGGAGGTGAAGATCACTTCGTTTGGCCGCGAATTTATCAAACCCGCGACCTGATGACGAGCTTTATCTACGGCACCGCGAGCTCTTTGGCCGTAGAAATGGATGCTCGACGCATTGCCAAAATCCTCGGTCAAATACGGCAGCATAGCCTCGACGACCACCGGATCAACCGCCGTCGTCGCACTGTTATCGAGATACACTCTACGGAACATAACCCTATTCTAACTCGTTACACCTTGTTGCTCTAATCTGTCCAAATAAGATAAATTAGAGGATGGACTGATGCGTTTGCATCTAACCGTTAGTGGTTGGTGGAAAGGACAAAAATGGATTTTGCTACAAAAGAGATTTTCAAAAGATACGCAAGCATTATAGTCGGTAAGCCGATCTCGCCTGTGTTTTTAAACATACTGGTCACGAGCGTCTGTGACATGAGGTGTACGCACTGCTTTTTTACCGAAGAGTTGGACGACCGACCGCGTAAAAAGCTGCAGATGAAGACCGATGAGATCGCGAAGATCTCGGAAACGCTCGGCGGCAATCTCGGCGTTTTGGTGCTCGCGGGCGGCGAACCATTTACGCGAAAGGATCTGCCGCAGATCGTTCGTGCATTTTACGAAAACAACAAGCTCGACTCGGTATATCTGATGTCGAACGGCCAAATCCATCCGCGTATTTTCCCCGATGTCGCACAGATCATGGACGAGTGCCCAAATCTGAACGTTAGCGTCGCCCTCGGTATCGACGGCATGAAAGACGCTCATGAGAAGATCCGACGCAAAGAAGGAAGCTGGGACAAGGCGATCCACACGGCCCGCACTTTGCAGCAGATGAAAAAAGAGCAATATCCAAAGCTCGACATTCAGACTTGCACGTGCGTGATGCATTCGAACGAGGACACGATCTTTGACTGGTACGATTTTCTCAAATACGACCTCAAACCGGACAAGGTGAATATCAACTACATTCGCCCGCCGTCGGCCGATCCGATTGAACTGCAGTTTGACCACAAGCGCTATCAGCAGTTGTCGCAGATGATCCTTGAGGACACTAAGGACGCGACGCTCAAGAACAATTACGGTGGCGAGTCGGGATTTTTCAAGGCCGCGGTCGATATCTATATGCACGACCTCATCGCCAAAACGAAAGAGGAAAACAAGGCCCAGCTCAAATGCTACGCCGGAAGTGCCGGTGCCGTGATCTATGACAACGGTGCCCTTTCGTCGTGCGAGAACAAGTCGGATGTGCTCAATCTGCGTGATTACGATTGGGATTTTCAGG
>JANLTF010000191.1:0-14523 GCA_031362825.1 Acidobacteriota bacterium
CCGTACCACATCAATCCCGGAGGCAGCATTCCGCCCAATTTGCCTTTCAGCGATTCTTCGACCTTTCGCTTTGCCTCATTGAGCGCTGCGACGGTCAGGTCCTGTATCATTTCGACGTCGCCATCTTTTACAAGATCGGGCGAGATGGTGACCGATATAACTTCAAAATCACCGCGCATTTTCACCGTCACGGCACCGCCGCCGGCCGATGCATCGACGACCATCTGCTTCATCTCTCGGCCCATCGTCTCTTGCATTGCTTGAGCTTGCTGCATCATCGATTCAATATCCATTCCGCCTGGAAGTTTCATTACTTTATTCTCCGGAGTTTAATTTTGCGTTTACCGAACTAGCTTGATTGTAATTCCCGCGGCCAAAAGTGGCAACCGAGCCTCGACATAGCCATGAACGGGCCGGAGCACTATATTTACTTTTGTTTAAGTTTGTTTAATTTTGTTGACCTTTCTTTTGCTTTCGGCTATTCTTGTCATATGGCACGCATTACGTGTGCCTACAAACTAAGCACGTATCGAACTCATTCTCGAAATTGGCCAGAGAGCCCTTTTCGATCCGGGCCCTCCATTTTCGATCGTTTCCCGACTTCTTTTGCCAGTCCTCAGGCACATTTGATGGCCGCCTGAACTACTGCATTTTCCAAAGGAAAGCACAATATTTTAGGAGAACACAAAGAAACATGTACAACTTGTTAACAACTGCTACGAAAGTAGCCCTTACGGTTGCCTTTGCCATGATACTTACTATCACCGCATCGGCACAGCAGACGACCGGTACGGTCAATATGAGCGGAGCGGTCTCGAAATTCGTCGAGATCAACTCCGGCGGCGCAGTGACACTTGCCGGCAACTCCGGCGGCAGCGTCACGACAAACGGCACACTCAACAACCCGCTGGCCGTTGTCATCGATCTCGGCGAACTTGGGCCGAGCAACACCAACAGCTTCGTCACGGCTTCGGTTCCTCTTAAACTCAGGAGCAACGCCGCATACGTCATGTCGATGATAGCTACCGTCTCAAGCACGGGAACGACAGCGAACAAGATCGGTGCTGCAGATGTCGGCTTCGGGCTCGGAGCGATCAGCCGCACGGGCGTCGGAGTGAATACGGCCGGAACCGATACCAATGCAACTGCGGGCGATCCGACGCAGGTAGCAAACGGAGCGGTCAACGCAACATCCGGTCGCTACGAATATACCGCAACACGCTCGAATCTGAGTGCGTTTGCGGCTTCGACAACAGCCCTCAACGGTGCGTTCATTATGAACGCCGTTCCCCGCAACAACGCCTTCGGCCTAACCGTCCCGGCGATCTTCTCGGTCAAACCGCAGTTCTATGAGAACGGCACGACGACCGTGGCAGTCACCTTTACGGTCACCGCACCTTAGTCCTTTCGGGCAATTCTGCCCGGCCACTTACGAGAGTGCCGCCGGTCTTTTGCGAGATTGACCGGCGGCACAAACCTCACTGCCTGGAGAAAAGAAATGAAAAACACTTTCAAGATGATCTGCGCAAGTGCGGCAATCATATTTTCGGCCGTCGCCACAAACGCTCAGACGACCACCGGAACGGTCTCGATGAGCGCAACGGTCTCGAAATTCGTTGAGATCAATTCCGGCGGAGCGGTCACCCTGAGTGGTAATTCCGGCGGCGGCATCACAACCAACGGAACGGTAAACAACCCGCTTGCGGTTGTCATCAATCTCGGCGAACTCGGCCCGAGCAACACTAACAGCTTTGTTACCGCAAATGTACCGCTCAAGATCCGCAGCAACGCCCCTTATGTAATGTCGATGATCGCAACGGTAGCGAGCACAGGCACCACAACAAACAAGATCGCTGCCGCCGATATCGGATTCGGCCTCGGAGCGGTTTCGCGAACAGGCATCGGCGTAAATACCGCCGGCACGGACACGAACGCAACGGCGGGCGACCCGACACTGCCGGCGAACGGCTCGGTAAACGCAACGAGCGGGCGTTACGAATTTACGGCGGTACGCTCCAATCTCAACTCGTTCACAAGCTCAACGACCGCGCTCAGCGGCTCGTTCGTGATGAACGCAGTTCCGCGAAGCAACACAAACGGGTTGACGATTCCTGCGATCTTTGCCGTTAAGCCGCAGTTTTTCGAAAACGGTTCGACTACGGTCACTGTAACCTTCACCGTCACTGCTCCCTGATCGTCATGAGCAACCACGCACTCCGAATGCTCCTGATCCTCGGCTTTCTGTTGACTGCTTCGTCGGATAGCGCGTTCGGACAGCAGCTTGACATCTCAAGCGGCGGAACACCCACCATTACCGGAGCCTTAGGCGGCTCGGTCACAGGTAGTGCCAGCGTCCTGAACGACCTCGTCGTAACGATCAACTTCGGCGAGGTCTCGCCCTTGAATACAAGCAATATCGTTAAGGTTGTCGTGCCAATAGCCGTACGCAGCAGACAGTCCTATCAGGTAAATGCAGTCGTATCCATGACGAATAATGCGAACGCTCAGGCAATTCAAAGATCGGACATTGGAATCGGTTTTAATAACATGCGTGCGATGGGCTCCGGATCTCAGGTCTGCACAAACAGCAGCCACATCTTCTATTCGCCGTTCAACAACGACCCGGCCGCGAACGTCTCGATAAATGCGGCGGGCCGTGCCGCGTACCCTTCGACCCTAAACAACATCTCCGTTTCGACCACCGTACTAAGCGGGCCTCGCCTCCAGCGAAACAACAACAACACCCGGCAAACGGATGACGGCTACATATTCGACGCCATCCTTGCCATTACGCCGCAGTTCTACGCCGCCGGATCCTCAAGTGCGGTCGTCACCTTTACGATCTCGGCCGGGCCGAATGTTCCCTGCTGAACTCTGGAAAAAATATGTACAGATCGATCTTTTTGCTATTCGCAATAGTAATTGTCACTCTAACGGCCGCAGCTCGAAACGCTGCTCAGGAACCTGGCGGCATGGCCGTTTCACCGGCACGCTTTGAGCTCGAAATGAAGCCCGGAACCGAAACGACCGTTGTCGTAAATCTCGACTATCGAGCGTTGGCAACTCAGGCCGGACCTGCTCGAATTGTCGCATCGCTTAATGACTGGACGATCACGCCGGACGGCCGCATCGAGTACTTTCGCCCAAATTCGCAGTCCAATTCGGCGAGTTCATGGATCGTCTATAGTCCCGGCGAAGCGGCCGTCACGCCTGGCGTCATCCATCCGATACGCGTCACCGTTTCGGTGCCGCCCGACGCGGCTCCGGGAGACCACCTGACCGCGCTCATCGTCGAACAGCGGGCCGACACTATCAAATATAACAAGGCCGAACGCGAGATGATCGTTCGTTACCGACTCGCATCGGTGTTTTATATCAAGGTTTCGCAGTTAACTAAGAAGGGCTCCTTCGAGCATCTGTACGCCGAACAGACCAATGACGGCGTAGTAGTAACGCCAACTTTCAAAAACAGCGGCAACAGCCTCATCCGTCCTACAGCGTCATTAAAGATCATTGATGCCGACGGCACTATCGTCACCGATCTGTCCGATGTCGCCCGCCTACCGGTACTAGCCGGTGCCGAGCTAAAGGCTCCGACCATCGTCGAAAGCCAGCTTAAGCCCGGCAAGTATACGGTTAAATACCGCGTCGATTTTCAAGACGGCAGCGTCGCCACCGAAGGCGTTACCGACCTCGTGGTAAAACCCGCAGCACCGCAGATCGCCACCTCCGGCACGCCGCCCAAAAAGCCCTAACATCTCACGTTCGCCTTATCTGGATGTTTTCAATTAGAAGAATCGGTGTTTTGACACTTGTCTGCTTCATCGCGTTGAACATAACCTCGCGAATTGCTGACGCGGCTCCGCGCTATTCGCCAACTGACACCGCCGCGAACGAGACGCCGGGCGAAACACTTGTTATCGTCGCCGGACAAAAGTTGAGCGGGCCAAACAGTTCGGCACAGCGTCGATCCGGGCGTTGGTTTTTGCCGGTTGCTGCCGTCGCTCGTGCCCTGGGCGATCTTGTAACTATCGATGCACAAAACAAGGTAGTTACCGTCCGCCGCCAGACTGGCGTGGCGGCGGAGTTTGACGCAAAACTCAGACAGGTCCGCGAGAACGGCTCGGTAAGGTTGGTCGTTTCATTCGCCGGAGAGTTCGTTTTTTCTCCCGATCAAGACGCCTTTTATTTGCCATCCGAGATCTTGTCAGAATTGCTTGATGCCTCGATCCGTTTTGACGAAACGGCAAATACTGTCGTCGTTACTCGCGGAGCACCGCTCGCCGCGTCGGTCCGTGACGGGGCAAAACACGCGTTTGCCGAGATATATCAGCTCGATTACGAATACGGCCTAAATCAGTATTCTTCGTTCTCAAACCACAATCTGACGCTAAACGCCGGAGGCCGCATCGGCGACGGGCGTTTCTCGGTTATGTCGGCCTTGAGCCGTTCTTCGGGAAAAGGCCTGCGATTCGGCTCGGGAACATTCACGTACGAGCGTTCCTCTGGAAAAACTTTTATCATCGGCGATCAGGGAACGGGTGCCGATCTGCAACTGCTTTCCACAAATGTCCGCGGGGCTTCGGTTCAGTTGCCTTTCAATGGACTCCGCTTGAGTGCGTTCGCCGGACGCACATTTTCGGGCGTCTATTTGCCTCAGACTTTCGATCCGTCGGAACCCGCCGAACCCGTCGCTCGCAAATTCTCACGTTTCGACACAAATATTTACGGCGTTCTTGTCACTACGAACTCACCGACGTCCCGCCGCAAAGCGATGACTTTCTCGGCGGGAACGCTCCGATTTAGCGGAAATGAACGGAGCGGCACGATCGCCTCAGGAGGCGTCAAATTTGAGAAACAGCGTTTCCGTTTTCAAGCGGACGCTGCAGCCGGAAACTTCGACGGCGTTGTTGCTGACGGATCGAGAGTCAGAGGCTTTGGTTCCGCGTTCGATCTTTCCGGCTCGGTCCAGGTAACGGAAAATCTGACGCTACATGCCCAGTACGCGTACACGGCCCCAAATTTTCTCAGCCCGCAGGCCGGAATTCGCGAACCCGTAGATCTTAAAGCCGCCGGCGTTTCATGGTCGCCGCGAAAATGGCTTTCCGGCTCGCTCAGTGCCAGCAGTTCGAAACGTCCCGGCACTAACGCGCAAAACAACAAATACATAACCGGAACGCTAAACATCACGCCGCGTTCGGGCCTGCCGACGATCTTTTTTTCGCACACACAGAGCAGTTCAACACAGCTCAGGAGTGCCGCTTTTACCTTGGTTACGGCGTCAAAAGATTTCTCTCGATTCCGCATTTTCGCTAACGCCACACGCATCAAAACGATCGGAGCGGCATCCGTAAACGCCCAGCTCGGTGTGAATGTTCGCATAAACGATTCGAACTCGCTCGAGGCGATGCAGGGCATAGGCCGGAACGGCTCCTTAAATGGTCAGATCGATTGGCAATCTGCCGGTCTGCTAAAGAAGCGGCTCGATTTCACCGCTGGTGTCGGATACTCATACAGCAAAAACAGTGCGTTTACTACATTCGAACGCGTGACCGCTTCGCTTCGGCTGCCTCGTCAAACCTCATTACAGCTCAGCTACACTCAGTCGAACGCCGGCCCGACCATCATGCTGAGTCTTCGAGGATCGCTGTTTCGCAGGAACAGATCGCAGACTATCGGGTCTTCACCCGTGTCTGAGTTGAATTCCTATGGCGTCATCTCCGGCCGCGTCTATCAGGATAACGATCTTAACGGCAGATACGACGCCGGAACGGACCAACCAAAAGCAAATGTTCAGGTCCGCGTGGACGGCAATCGTTACGTCGTTTCCGACGAGAACGGCCTTTACCGCGTCGACTCTATCAAAACCGGACAGCACAAGGTTTACATCGATCTGCTTTCGGTACGTGCCGATCTGACGCTGCTGGATGGCGATGCCCAGAATGTGACTCTCGCTTCGGGCCGCGACTCGCTCGTCGATTTTCGCTTGGTCCGGACGGGCCGCATCAGCGGCAGCATCTGGCTCGATACGAACGAAGACGGCATCTTTGACGAAAACGAAGAGGCTCTCGCCGGTGTCCGTGTTGTGGCCTCGAGCGGCCGCGACACTTTGACGGACGAAAACGGCAATTTCTCGATCGCCGATCTGCCGCCCGGCGAACAGACGGTCATCGTGGATCAAAAGACTCTGCCCGAGAAATTTCGCTCCGCTCCATCGAAGGCTGTCAAGATCAACGCCGGAAAGGCTACGGCGAACGTTGATTTCGCGGTCACGCAAATTCCTGCGGAAATAAAGCGATTTGGGTCAAAATGACAAGTTCTGTGCTATCATTCTCTCAACCAAAATTAGTGAGGATTTTGACGTGGGACTTAGATCTTGGTGTTTTTGTCTAGTTTTGTACTTTATCTCCTTGGGGTCGGGTGCCGCGCCTGCTCAGGTGGCCGGGCCTTCACCGCAGACGCCGCAGGAGTTTTTTGATCGTGCGAATGGATCGTTCGACAAAGGTGAATACGACGCGGCGATCGCAGACTATTCCGAGGCGATAAAGCTCCGTCCCGTTGCATGGGGAGCGTTTAACGGCCGTGGAAATGCACGCTTACGAAAGGGCGAAAACGCAGCAGCTCTCGCCGATTACAACGAAGCGATCAAACTGAAGCCCGATTTCGTCCTCGCTCTATATAACCGTAGCCTTGTCCATTTGAAAGAAGAACGGTTCGACGACGCCCTCACCGATTGTAAGACGGCAACCAAGTTCCAAATGTCGCATGCTGATGCCCACGTCGTCTGCGGAATGGCCCATCACTCGAAAAAGGAGCTCGACCAGGCTGTCGTCGAATACGAAACGGCGATCAAATACGATTGGAAAAATGCAAATGCATTTGCCAACCTCGGCGACCTCTACGGCGAAAAAGACGATCACAAATCGGCCATCGCAAACTATACAAAAGCCATCGCGCTCAACCCAAACCTGACGCTCGCGTACACGCGTCGTGGCTGGGAACACCATAATCTCGCAGAATATTACGCCGCGATCGCGGACTACAATACAGCATTAAAACAAACGCCCGAAGATGCTGAATTGCTTTATTATCGGGCCCGCGTGTATCTCGATCTAAAACAAAATAAAGAAGCTATCGCGGATCTGAAGCGTGCGATAGAGATAAAGCCCGACTACGCCGAGGCAAAAGACGAGCTTGAAAAGCTTGTTAAAAAGCCGCGCAAGTAGCCGCGGCCTTTTCTATTTGGAAAATTGTTTACTTACGGTCGCTTCCGTGGTCAGAACGGCCATCCGAGCTAGAACGTTTTGACGTGGCTAACGATCTGTGAGATCTGAGCCGCCGTCAGCTTTTTGCCAAAACTAGGCATATCACCTTTGCCTCTCTTGATGATCCCGGCCATCTTCGCCGCCGACATTCCCTGAACCTTGCTCGTCGTCAGGTCATCAGCATCGGTCTCGCGGCCTTTCGCCGTATTCGCCTTTCCGTCGCCGCCGTGGCAACTGGCGCAATTGGCATTATAGAGCGATCGAGGTGAGGAACTGCTCTCCGCAGAAACAACGAACGACGGACCAAAACCGGCCATCGCCGACCGAGTCGAATATGCGAAAACTACGACCATTACCGCCGCCGCGATCACTGACCCTTTTAATAAATTTTTCATAAGCCTTCTTTTTCGATTCGAAAGTACAAGAATTTTAGCTACACCGGACTTCGATGTAAAGAGCACGAAATGGATGTCACACATTTGTCTATCGGGCCCGGCTTCCAAAAAAGAACCGGCCCTGGCCCGTACCATCGACCGCCGTGAATTAATGTCTTCGACCGCTTTCGCGCCTCATCTTTGTTTTTTCGTGCTTTTCCTGTATTTCGCGGACAAATTCCTTTCGCCTGTGATAATATTACGTTGCACAGATGAAAAGTTACGTTCTAAAACGCGATAAGTCCGCATTGCCCGACAAGCTCACTCGTTACAAGAGTGAGCTGAACGAGGAGCAGTTTCGCGTCGTCACGGCAAAGCCGCAGGCCGCACTGGTCGTTGCAGGTGCCGGAACCGGCAAAACGCGGGCGATCACCTACCGCGTTGCGTATCTGATCGAGCACGGAGTTTCGCCGCAGCGGATATTGCTCGCGACATTTACCAATCGAGCAGCCAAAGAGATGCTGAGACGCGTCGAGACACTGACGGGCTCACAAAATGTCCACCGAGTCTGGGGCGGCACATTCCATCGGATCGCGAATATGATCCTGCGGCGGCACGCGGTATCTATCGGTTACGACGCGAATTACTCGATCCTCGACAGCGAAGACGCCCGCGAAATGCTCAATGTTTGCATCGACGAAGCCTCCATCGACACAACGAAAAAACGCTTCCCCAAGGCCGAGGTCGTTCAGTCGATCATCTCGTACGCCAACAACACAGCCACGCCGCTCGACGCAGTGATCATCGACAAATATCCGCATTTTGAGCCGCTTACCCGCGAGATCGAACGCGTCGATACGATCTATCAGTTGCGCAAACAAGAGCGGAACGTGATGGATTACGACGATCTCTTGCTGAATGTAAGGCGGTTGCTCGTCGAAAAACCCGAGATACACGATCTCTACGCCGAGCAATTTCAGCATATTCTGGTGGACGAATATCAGGACACGAACAAGCTCCAGGCCGAGGTCATCGACCGGCTCGCCGCCAAACACCGAAATGTCATGGTCGTCGGCGACGATGCTCAATCGATCTTCGCGTGGCGAGGTGCCGAGTTCACGAACATCTACGAGTTTCCAAAACGCTATCCCGAGGCGTCCGTTTACAAACTCGAAACAAATTACCGCTCGACGCCGGAGATTCTCGGCCTTGCAAACACCTCGATCGCCTGCAACCGCAAGCAGTTCCCTAAAATGCTGAAAGCGTTCCGGGGCGGCAAAGGCGGAAACCCGACCGGTAGGGAGGGTGTCTCTTTTGACGCCGGAACACCCTTCCTACCGGTCGGGTTTCTGCCCGCGCTTGTGCCCTGCAGCGATGTCGAACAGCAATCCGCCTTCGTCGCCTCGCGCATCCTCGAACTCCGTGACGAAGGAACAAATCTCGAAGACGTCGCCGTCATGTACCGCTCGCATTACCATTCGATCGAGTTGCAATTAGAACTTTCCAGACGAAATATTCCATACCGCATCCAATCCGGCGTGAGATTTTTCGAACAGGCACATATCAAAGACGTCGTTTCGTACCTCCGCGTCATCGTAAATCCCCGCGATGAACTCGCCTGGAAGCGAATCCTAAAAATGATCCCCGGAGTCGGGAATAAAACCGCGAACCGCTTTTTCGAAGCGATGACTGGAGAGCAAGCATCCCTGCTTGCCATGAGGGCCGAGTACGAAGAAAGTTCGTATATTCAAGGCTCCGAAGCGACGAAAACCCAACCCGGTTTGCAAGCAGGGATGCTTGCTCTCCAGTCGGTAAAACTCGACCGCCTGCGCTCAAGTCAATCTTGGAGGAATTTCATCGTCCTCCTAGAACTCTTGGTCTCCGACGAAAACCGCAACAATCCGAGCAAACAGATCGAGATCATCCTGACGCACGGTTACGAGCAATATTTACAGGAGAATTTTGAGAACGCCGACGCACGTATCGAGGATCTAAAGGGCCTCGCCGCCTACGCCAATCGCTACAAATCGACCGAAGATTTCCTCAGCGAACTCGCTCTTCTTTCAACCGAGCGTTTCAAAGAACCGCAGCCCCTCGTCGGCGAAGAGGTCGTGCAGGGCGGCGACGAAGACGAATTGCTGACGCTTACCTCGGTGCATCAGGCAAAAGGCCTTGAGTGGAAAGCCGTCTTCATCATCTGGGCCGCCGAGGGCAAATTCCCTTCGCCCAGATCGCTTCGCGAGATCGACAGCGAAGAAGAGGAACGCCGCCTCTGGTACGTCGCCATGACGCGTGCTAAAGACGAACTTTACCTCACATATCCACTCCTAATGACGGACTACAACCGCCAAACGGTGCTGCAGAAACCTTCGAGATTCATCACCGAATGCCCTGCTTCGCTCTATGAGGTCTGGAATCTCGAAGAAGAACCAGCCGCCTTTGATGCACCCCTCGAACTCGGCACAACCGGCGGCGAATACCTGAATTGAACGTCAATATTTTTGCCGGCCAAGCAACCATTCAAAAACCTCGATGCATCTAGGCAAATAGTTAAAACGCAAGATTCTCTCCCGGGAACATTCTTTAATCTAGGTTGTCTAATCTGAATGACAACGCAGCCAAAAGCGTCCGAAAAACGCGAGGATACCACTATGCCTAAAAATGGATTTATCGATAATGTCAGCGTCGGCACCCCGTGCACAGAGGATTGGAACAAGATGGTCGGGAGCGATCAGGTGAGGATGTGCGAACACTGTGCGAAAGACGTCAATAACCTCTCGGAATTGACACGAAAGGACGCGAAACGCCTCGTCCGAGCGTCCGATGGCAACATTTGCATACGTTATATGCAGCATCCGGTGACAAAACGGCCGGTCTTCGCTGACCAAATGTATCAGATCACCCGACGTGCCCCTAGCATCGCCGCGGGTGTCGTCACCACGTCAATGAGTCTTTCGACAATCGCCTATGGTCAGGCAGCCCCTACCGGCGAAGTCAACCTCCCGATCAACGGCCGCTCCGTTTTGGAACTAACGACGCTTTTGCCGGGAACACCCCACGCATCAACCGTCAGGTCCGAAGCCGTGGTCGAGCTCCAAATCGACGAACCGCAAATATTTACCAGCTTTGGCGGCGTCATCGCAGTCTCACGCGACTATGCGACGCCTCTCGCCCGTGCAGTTGATAGCGACAATATCGAAGAGGTCCGCGACCTCATCGTCAATGGGGCGAACGTAAATGGAAAGGACAAAAACTACGACGATCTCACGCCGTTGTTTTTGGCAGTCGAGAATGGAAGCATTGAGATCGCTCAAATGCTGCTCGAATCGGGTGCAAAGGTCAATGCTCGGGACAAGAACAAACAGACGGCTCTAATGCGTCTCGACGCGAATGCGAGGCCGGAAATGATCGAACTTCTCGTTCGCCACGGCGCAAAACTCAATCTCTCCGACAACGAAGGCAACACGGCCCTGATCCTCGGCTCCGGCGGCATCTCGACCGACGTCTTGCGGGCTCTGATCGATGCCGGTGCAGATATTAATGTCCCGAATAGGGAAGGCAAAACGCCGCTAATGCGTGCCGCCGAGGGCGGACATCTCGAAAACGTCCGCCTCCTGCTCGAATCCGGAGCAAATGCGAACGCCCGCGACGACGAAGGCGAAAACGCCTGGGATTATGCCGAAGAAGACGCGATCGAACAACTCCTCGTAAGCTACGGCGCCGAGGCCCGCGACGACGAAAACGAAGGTAATCCGTCCAACGACGATCCGAAGATCGTGATCAGCCGATAAAGCCCGGTTAAGAAAACCGTAGTCATTTTTTCAACGCGGATCGAGCAGATCGGGCGGATCTTACGGATTTCTAATAAAACGATCCGTCTTGTTCCGCTTGATCTGCTCGATCCGCGTTCACAGACATAGCTTCAATTCGTGCCGATTCCCATTCATCAAACATTTCGTGATAAAATAATGCGTTTTCCAAATTCGCTCGGCGCGTTTGCCGCCCGCCATAAATTCTATGAAATATTGCCCGATCTGCGACATGCGTTTTGACGAAGAGATAATACGTTTCTGCACAAAAGACGGCACGCCGCTGATCGAAGAGGCCGAGCCAAAGTTCACCGAATTGCCAAGCGAAAACACCGAGCCCGAAGAAGATGACATCGGCGAGATCACGATGATACGCCGCAAAGACGTGCCCGCACCGCCGCCAAATCTCGACGAAGGCCTTCCCGAGGTCGCACCAGTCGGCCAGCGGATCGTCATCCCGACCAGCGAACCGGTTCGCGAGCAGGCAGTTCGCCCGCGTACCGCACAGGCATATTATCCGCCGCCACCGCCGCCGTCGAATACCATGAAAACTGTTGTATTGACAGTTTTTCTGACGCTGATCGTCCTCGGCGCAGGTGCCGGGCTGTTCTGGTTCCTGCAAAAAGACAATACCGCGAACAAGAACGGAAACATCAACACCTCAGGCCCGAACGTCAACATCAATACGAATCCCGCCGGAATCGACTCGAATTTTAACTTCAACGCGATCCCGCTGCCGTCGCCGATCAACACAAATCTCAACGCCAACATAAAAACGCCGACGCCGTCCCCAACGCCCAAACCGAGCCCAAGCGTCACCCCGAGCCCAAGCCCGAGCCCTTCGGCATCACCGTCACCGACACCGAGCCGCACACCGGCCGGCACACCGCGCCCGACGCCAAGCGGCACACCACGCCAAGGCCCGCGTCCGACACCAAATCCAAACCCCACTCCGTAAGCGGGCTCCGAGCTCCCCTCCTTGGGAAAGGAGGGGTGGCAGCCGCTTCGGCTGACGGGGTGGTTCGTTAATCTGACCAAAGAAATCAGCCACGGATCACACAGATATCTCAGATCAGAATGAAATTTCTTATCCGTTTTATCTGTGCCAATCGGTGGCCAATTCCCTTCTGCTATGTACGCCACCGTACAGATTGCTTCGCGGCATCGATGCAATACTCCTCTTTGAGGAGATTTATATCTATGTCACTACTATATTGTCCCGAATGTAACCACGAGGTTTCGACCGCCGCCGATGCGTGCCCGAACTGCGGCCTGCGCATGCGTCCGCCGGTTGTTGAAAAGCGGGTTTTGGTCACCGAAGCCCCACGCGAGAATAGCTTTCCGCCCTGGGCGATCGCGGCCGTTGTTTTCACAGGTATCGCCGTGTTGATCCTCGGCTTCTTGCTGTTCCGTTCAACAAACGAACAGGCAAACGCGAACATTAACGTCAACGTCGCCCAGCGGCGCGGCACGAACACGGAGCCCGTTCGCGATACTCGAACCACAACGGTCCCATCCACATCGACCGAGATCCCTGTCACCAGCAGTGGTCCGACCCAGACGACCACCGTGCCTGGTACAACGACGTCCGTCCCGAACGCACCGCCGCCCGACAAAGGCGTGGTCAAAATAAACGCCCGCATCTCAACACGGCAGGGCGACCCGCGGGCCGCAAGCGGAACCAAGTTTTATCTGCTCGATAAAGACGTCGAACAGATCCTGAGCGAAGCCCGCGTCGAACCGATCGAGGGTAATTCGCTGTCCGCGAGCCTCGGCCTCGCAGCCGTCTTCCCTGACCGCTACGGCGAATTCCAACGTGCGGCGATGCGTGCCATCGGAGGTCATGTCAAATACTCGGGCACAACGGGCGGCAGCGGTTCGGCCGATCTGAAAGGCGTTTCACCGAATTCATACTACCTTTTTGCCATCTCACGCGTCGGCCGCGGCTTCGCCCTCTGGAATCAATCGGTCTCGATCAACGTCGGCGAAAACATCATGAACCTCTCCCCGCAATCGGTCACAGAGGTCCCCGACAACAACGGCTAGTCAGAACCGCCTGCGTCAGCGGGCGGCGTGTCATGTCAGAACCGCCTGTGTCAGCGGGCGGCGTCCCTTGTCAGAACCGCCTGCGTCAGTGGGCGGCGTGTACTGAAAGCAAATTTAGCCGCAGATTAACACAGATGACGCAGATAAGAGATCCACTCTTATCTGCGTCATCCGCGTTCATCTGCGGCAAGACTTCTTCCCTTGTTCGTGCCTTTTCGTGTCCGTTCGTGTCTAAAACTCCTACCTCACAAACGCATTCGGCACAGGCAGATCACCCACAATGCCAAACTGCTGTATCAACACCCCAGCCGTCGAACGATTCGCAAACCAAGTCGCCGACGAAGGCCTAAACACCGCAGCATCCAGTTTCCCGTCCCCATCATAATCTCCCGGCGAAGCGACATCACCATTCGCCCCGAACGGAAACGCGAAGAACGAGAAATCTTCGCTCCTGAGAATGAACCAGTTGCCGTTCGCGGGCCGCCAGAATGCAATGTCGGCTTTGCCGTCGCCTGTGTAATCGCCCTGCACCGTCTTGTCGGTCGAGGTGCCGAATTGGAGAGCAAATACGCTCGCGTTCGAGCTGCGGCGAACCCACCATTCCGAAGCCGAAGCTCCCTGCGAACCGGTCGGACGGTAGATCGCGATGTCCGCTTTGCCGTCGCCATCGTAGTCGGCAGGTGTCGGCAAGTCACCCGCCGCACCGAACCCAACGATGTCGGTCCCGCCGGTCGATTTCGAGATGAACCACGTCAGGCTGGATGGCCGGAACACGGCGGCATCGGCTTTACCATCTGCATCATAATCCGCCGGCACCGGAACATCCCCCGTCGTCCCAAACGGAAACGCATAAAACGAAAAATCCTCACTCCTCAAAACAAACCACTGCCCCGAAGAAGGCCGCCAAAACGCCACATCCGTCTTCCCGTCCCCCGTAAAATCAACCGGAGCCAGCTTGTCCGTCGCACTCCCAAACTGCAAAGCCGCATTCCCACCCGTCGAACTCTTTAACCACCACCACTCGCTCCC
>JANLTF010000194.1:0-3244 GCA_031362825.1 Acidobacteriota bacterium
CTTCGCGAAGTAGGTTGATGCCGACCAGCACGTCATATTCTCCCCGACGGAGATCCCGCAGGATCTTGATGCGTTCAAGCGTATGTATATCGCTGTGCAAATATCTGACCTTTACGCCGACCTCTGAGAAATACTCGCTCAAATTCTCCGACATCCGCTTTGTCAAAGTCGTCACCAGCACACGCTCGTTCCGCTCGGCACGCAAACGGCATTCTTCGAGCAGATCGTCGATCTGGCCCTTTACAGGCCGCACTTCGACGATGGGATCGAGCAAGCCGGTTGGACGAATTATCTGTTCGATCACCTCGCCCTGCACCTTGTTCAGCTCGTACGGCCCCGGCGTTGCGGAAACATATATGGTTTGCCCTACACGTTCCTCGAACTCCTGAAAATTCAGCGGCCTGTTGTCCTTCGCACTCGGAAGTCGAAAGCCGTACTCGACCAAAGTCCCTTTCCGCGACTGATCGCCCTTGAACATCGCGCCCAATTGCGGCACCGTCTGGTGCGATTCATCGAGCACCATCAGAGCGTCTTTCGGCAGATAATCGAGCAGCGTTGGCGGCGGTTCGCCCGGAGCTTTGCCAGTCAAATGCCGCGAGTAATTCTCGATCCCGCGACAAAACCCCATCTCCTTTATCATCTCCAGATCGTACATCGTCCGCTGATGCAGCCTTTGTGCCTCGACGATCTTGCCTTCTTTGACCAGAAATTCTTCGTGAACCGCCAGCTCTTCTTTGATCGTCTGAACGGCGCGTTTGATCACCGGTTTTGACATTACGTAGTGCGTTTTCGGATAGATCGGAATGCGCGTGGAGTGCTTCGCGAGCACCTCGCCAAGCAGCGGATCGATCGTGTATATCGAATCGATCTCGTCACCCCAAAACTCAATGCGATACGCCTGGTCCTGATAACTCGGATAAAGCTCCACCACATCGCCGCGCACCCGAAACGAACCGCGTTCAAAATCGATATTGACGCGCTCGTACTGCAGCTCGACGAGCTTCTGCAAAAACTCCTCACGCTTGATCTGCATTCCCGGCTCGATAAAGATCAGCATCCCAAAATACGCATCCGGATCGCCCAGCCCGTAAATACACGACACCGACGCCACCACGATCACGTCCGACCGCTCAAACAAGGCGCGCGTCGCCGACAGACGCAGACGGTCGATCTCCTCATTAACCGTGGCTTCTTTTTCTATATAAAGATCGGCCGCCGGCACGTAGGCCTCTGGCTGGTAATAATCGTAATACGAGACAAAATACTCGACCGAGTTCTCCGGAAAAAACGACTTAAACTCCTGATAAAGCTGCGCCGCCAGCGTCTTGTTATGAGCCAGCACCAGCGTCGGCCGCTGCGTCTCATTGATCACCTGCGCGATCGTAAACGTCTTCCCGCTCCCCGTGATCCCCAACAAAACCTGGTCCTTCTCCCCAGCATTCAGGTTCTCCACGATCTGCCGAATAGCCTCCGGCTGATCACCTTTGGGAGTGTTTTCACTTATGAGACGGAATTGCATAACCTAATCTTAATACAAACCCCCAATTTTTCCAAGAAGCCAAGCCGGAGCGCAGGCATCCCTGCCTGCCCGTCCTTACTATTACAGTGCTGCAAGTAAGACAATGAGCAATTTGACTTACATTATCCAAAAGTGCTACTTTACTCAACGGTGGTAATTATGGAAACAACAGCCACAACAAAAGGACAGGTCGTGATACCGTCATCGGTTCGTCGAAAACTTGGCATCAAGGCTGGCACACGTATCCAGGTCGAGGTCGACGAAGGCAATTCACAGATCATCCTGACGCCGATCACGCGCGCGTACATCCATAGCCTTCGCGGGATGTTTAAGGGTTCCGGGCTTGTAAAAGAACTCGAAGCGTCGCGTGCCCGCGACCGTGAGCGTGAGGATCGCAAATTCGATCGTTTCGGTAAGAAATGAATCACTCCAAGACATTAGTTCTCGATTCGTGGGCGATCATGGCCTATCTTGAAGACGAGCCCGCGGCCGAAAAGATCGCCGACATGATCGCCGACGCCCGTGACAAAGGCCACCGCCTTTTAATGAGTGTCGTCAATATAGGCGAAGTCTGGTACGCCACGGCGCGACGACATTCCGATCGTGACGCTGACAATGCGGTCCGCGAACTTCGCTCTATCGGAGTCGAGTTTCTAGACGTTGACTGGCCCACCACCCAGATCGCCGCCCGCTACAAAGCCCTCGGAGGCATCTCCTACGCGGACTGCTTTGCCGCAGCCGTTGCTAAACATCACAAAGCGTCCCTATTGACGGGCGATCATGAATTTGAACAACTGGAAAATGAGATAAATATTGTTTGGCTTTAGATCTCGGACCTAAACGCAATTTTCCATTTTCCATTGTCAACTTTCCATTGATTCCCGCCCCGCCCAATCCGCCTTCCTAACCGAACTCGCCGACCGAATCGGGGAGTGAGCTTGTCAGGCCCTGCCCGTGATCCCCAACAAAACCTGGTCCTTCTCCCCGGCATTCAAATTCTCCACGATCTGCCGAATGCCTCCGGCTGATCGCCCTTCGGAGCATTTTCACTTATGACACGGAATTGCATTGCTCAATCATCAACGAAGATTAGCGCGCTTTCGAAAATCAGGACGTCGCTTTATCTCGCGGCGTTTAGGGTTTGGGAAATCCCGTGCTCGGAGTGCCGAATGCGTCCTCGGTCGAGTCGATGTAAACCACTTGGCGCGTACGGCCGTTCCTGACAAAGAATTTCAGCCTGATTTCGGGCTTGTTGGCAAATTTAAACATGTAGATGGTATCCAGAAGGATTCCGTCCGCGTCATTTTGAGATCCGGTTCCGGTCGCGACGAGTATGTCCGTGAATGCCTGGCTCGACCACCTAAGATCACCGCCGACATTCTCGACGTTGACGATCTTCTGTCGGGCCATTTCAGGCGTAGAAAACTCAAATGTCCCTGATAAGAATTTCAGGCGCGCGTTAGACTGCTTATTTGGCGAAACGGAATGATTTACCGAATCGCCGCTCTGCATTTTTTTGAGCATTTCCGGGTCCGGGGGCGCGTTATCCGAATTTAGAATCACAATGCTTTGATCGGTCATTTGTAGCGAACCGGACGATGACGACATTGTAGTCGAGGGAGCTTTTGGGGAAACCTGGTCGGATCCCGGACTGGTCGTAACCGGTGCAGCGGAAATTCGCCCATGGTCCGGCATTTCATTTTTTCCGGCCTTTGCGACCGCTAC
>JANLTF010000048.1:0-4751 GCA_031362825.1 Acidobacteriota bacterium
TGGTACGGTTTTGGACATGTAGTCGTTGGTTACGACCGCCATGTCGCCAACAACGCGCGCTTTAATGTTGTCATGCACCAGCGAAACCGTGCGGGATCTTGGTTTCTCCTTCGTACGCCGGAAGAACGCCAGCACACCTGCTCGATCTGTGCCGCGACCGTTTGCACCCGTGTAGATGTAATCCTCCGCCAATACGGCCTCGAGGAAGGCGATATTTCGATCGGCTATGGCCTTGTCATATTCGATCATGAAGCCGCGCACCTCCGCTTCGGCTTCGTTGTTTTGGGCAACGGCAGCGAAGCACGAAACTATAGTAAGAGCGACTACAGCGAGCAGTTTTTTCATATCAGTGGTGGATTCGATCGACTCGTCGCAACCTTTTCGACGCGGTTGAAGACAGTATCCCGCTCCACGGCTTCGAAGCCGGCACGCTCGATCATTTCGATGATCTCTTGTATGGTCATTTTTACTTCGCAGCCGGATTCGACGAGTTATTAAGCTAGTCTATCTAAAAATTCTCGCGGCGTAGTGATCTCGACACCGTGAAACGGATTCAGGACCAGCAGGTCCTTGTCGCCGGTCACCAGAAAACTCGCATCGCCGCAGATCGCCAGGTCGAGCAGTTTGTCATCTTTGGGATCGCGGCAGACGTTAAACGTTTCCTTGATCTCGATCATTTCCGCAACTTTCAAGAAGCTGACCATGAAACGCATTCGTTCGTCGTGGGTGACGTACGCGTCGAATTTTGGTCGGTTCAAAACATCGGCTAACTCGAGCAGTACGGGAACCGAAACCAGGACTGAGCCAGCCTCGAGAAGTCTGTCAAAGGCCTTTCGCGGAACCCCGGCGAGGAGCGCGGCACTGACGAGCACGTTATTGTCGAAAACAGCTCGCACGGATCGGCTATTCATCGTCCAACAACGATTCCAAGATCTCGGGTGTCAAACCTCGGCTCCGGGCATTTTGACTGATCTCGTCCATTACTCGTTTTAAGGAATCGACGTCGGCTTCGGCATAATGTTTCAGCCAGTTTCCAAATAACGCCTGTAGTTTTTCCCTGTCAGTCTTCGGCGCGTCGTTGTAAAAACGAGCAACGTCCGACTCAACTTCTAACGCAATAGTTTCTGTCAACATAAAACCTCCTCCGACATAATGCCACAGCAACAGCCCTACACGGCAGCTTTTTCGACTCGATTATACACCGTATCTCGCTCGACAGGTTCAAAACCTGCACGCTGGATCATTTCGATGATCTCTTGTTTGGTCATTTTTACTTCGCCGCCGGATTCGACGGAGTAGCTGTGGGTGAGCTCGCCGCCGTCGGTGATGGTGCCGTCGAGGTCGTTGGCGCCGAAGTGGAGGGCGGTCTGGGCGGTGGCTTTGCCGAGCATGACCCAGTAGGCCTTGATGTGGTCGAAGTTGTCGAGCATTAGGCGTGAGACGGCGATGGTCTTGAGATTGTCGATCGCGTCGGGGCCGGGCAGGCTGTCGAGCGCGGTGCCCGGTGGATAGAACGCGAGCGGGATGAAGCACTGGAAACCGCCCGACTTATCTTGCTGTTCTCTCAATTGCACGAAGTGGTCGACGCGGTCTTCGATAGACTCGATGTGGCCGTAGAGCATCGTGGCGTTGGTCTTGAGGCCGGCGGCGTGGACCTTGCCCGCAAGCTCGAGCCAACGGTTGCCGTCGCATTTGTGGTCGCAGATGCGGCTTCTTGTAGGCTCGGCGAAGATCTCGGCTCCTCCGCCCGGACACGAATCCATTCCCGCGGCCTTTAGGTTTTCGATGACCTCTTCGTCGGACATCTTGTAAAAGCGGGCAAAGAAATCAAGCTCGACCATCGTCAGGGCTTTGAGATGGAGCTTTGGGAACTCGCGTTTTAGGGCCGAGAACAGGTCGGTGTAGTAGGTGAACGGCAGTTTGCTGTTCAACCCGCCAACGATATGCAGCTCGGTCGCACCTTCGGCGACGGCGTCACGGGCGATCTGGATGCCCTCTTCGATCGAGTGAGTGTAGGCGTCGTCCTGGCGGGCACGGCGATAAAAGCCGCAGAATTTACAATCAGCGACGCAGATATTCGTGTGGTTAAAGTGGCGGTTGACGTTATAATACGTCGTCAAACCATGCTTGCGGCGGCGGACCGTATCCGCCAATTTGCCAAGCGCGTTGAGGTCGGTGGTGTTGTAAAGAGCGAGGCCTTCGTCAAACGTCAACCGCTCGCCGTCCTCGACCTTAAATGCGATGTCTATTAAATTTATATCGAATGATAATTGCATAACTATTTTGGAACAGGATATTTGCCGTCGATAGTGAATTCTGGCGAATTACTGAACTGATCTAACATCGTTGGTTTATCCCGATCAATTCCATAAAAAAACGTGATTCGGTAGTTACCATTTACCGGAAACCTTTCTCTGTTTTGGGATACAAAGAAATATCCCTTATCTTTCTCCCACTCGAAGAATTGCTCCGCATGAAATACTTTCGGAACCGTTTCTCCCCTAGGTAGAACCATTGGATCAGTGATCATGCCCATTGTATCGGTTAGATGCCACTCACCCTCCACCCAATTTTTTCGGGAATCAACAAATCGATACAGGAGAAAATAAAAGGGAAGCATTTTCCATGTGATCGAATCGCCTTCTTCTAATTTGATTTGGGGCTTTATGTCCTTAAAATCTGTGTAGGATTTCTCTAAACCGGACCAAACGATTTTGCGCGTATTGACCTGCGCCGAGTAGGAGGCCACTAGAACTAAGAATAGAACGCATGCACTGAATATCTTCGTCAAACTCATTACAACTCTTTAAGGCGAACCTATGCTACGATTCTAACAAAAAGCTACAGGTAACACACTCAATATGAAATTCGGACAAGTACCAAATCCGGAAGAGATCGATTTTACGATCCCTGATGACCGCGAGGAATCGAAGGCTGTGCTAGCGAAATCGGGTGCGAAGGAAATGTCGATCCACATCGGCTGTGCCAAGTGGAACAAAACGGACCTCAAAGGGTTTTATCCGAAGGGTGTGAAGGACGAGCTTGGGTATTATTCGACGCAGTTTAATTGCATCGAGCTAAACGCGACGTTTTATCGGCTGTTTAAGGGTGACGTGTACGAAAAATGGTATGAGACTGTTCCGGTAGGTTTTAAGTTCTTTCCTAAACTAACGCAGTCAATATCTCACTTTCGCCGGTTGAAAGAGGTTGAGGAGTTGGTAGACATCAGCGTCACCAACATGTCGAATTTGAAAGAGAAATTGGGCATGCCGTTTTTGCAGATGCACAATAATTTCGGGCCTAAGGACATCGATCGAGTCGTGGCTTTTGTAGAGAATTGGAATCAATATAAGATGCCGCTCGCGATGGAGTTTCGCAAGACGGAGTGGTACAACGATCCGGAAGTTTCTACGCAGTTATTTGACCTGCTGGAAAGCAACAAGATCACAAACGTACTGGTCGATACGGCCGGACGGCGTGATCTGATGCACATGCGGCTGACGACGCCGACGGCTTTTGTTCGCTGGGTCGGGGCCAACCATCCGTCGGATTATTCGCGGCTTGACGAATGGGTGGAGCGGATCGCGGATTGGAAAGCTCAAGGTTTGAAGGAGTTGAACTTCTTTGTCCACCAAAATCTTGAGAGGGAATCGCCGCTGCTCTCGGCCTATCTGATCAAGAAGTTAAACAAGAAACTTGGAACGGATCTAAAGCCGCCTAAGACTCTGAACGACCCGCCAGAATAACTGCCACCCGACATTTTTATGATCGAACTGGTAAGAACAAACTCAGAGAACGAGGATCTGTTGGCATTGGTTGCAATGCTCGACGCCGAGTTGAAAGTGAGGGACGGCGAGGATCATTATTTTTTTGCGCAGTTCAACAAACTCGCAGGCATTTTGGGCGTCGTTATTGCGTACAAGGGCGAGACGGCTGTTGGATGCGGTGGGTTTAAGGAAGCGTCGGCAAACGAGGCTGAGATCAAGCGAATGTTTGTGCGTGCGGAGTATCGCGGGCAACGAATCGCGGCAAAGGTGCTTGCCGAACTTGAAACCTGGGCGAGTGAATTTGGCTACAATGCCTGCGTGCTCGAAACCGGTTTCAAGCAGCCCGAGGCAATCGCACTCTACAAACGCGAGGGCTACGAGGTCATTCCAAATTACGGTCAATACGCGGACGTGACCGCCAGCGTCTGCATGCAGAAAACATTCGACACGGCTGCCTGAGTTTCGCTCAACCTCAAAAATTGTTCGATTGCGCACATACACGCGATCGGACTAAACATATCCTTCGAAAATTAGAAGTACAAACAAAAGGGATCTGATCCTGGTTGATCGTGTGCGCGTGCCCAATACGACCTGTTGCGGATAATTTCACTTTATGACCGTAATCATTTTTTTGCGGACGACACGGCGATAAGGTCTAGCTGTAAGTAAAGGAAATGATAAATGAAACACATTGAACTATTGGGTGAATTAGTGGCGAACGCCGACGGGGAACAGGCGAAAGATGAGACAGTTGATCAATTATACGACGGGGCGTTTCGGCGGATCGTCGAGGTTCAGTTGCGTAATCATGCTGTGCTGGCGCGGCATCACGCGGATGTGCCGATAACGGTCTATTGCGTGTCGGGGAGCGGTACGTTTAGCGCCGGGCCCGATCTCGAAGATTCGCAGGACCTGCGAGCCGGAACGCTGATAACGCTTGAGGCAGGTGTCGAGCACGAGGTGGTCGCCGACCCCGAGCTTCAT
>JANLTF010000141.1:0-2386 GCA_031362825.1 Acidobacteriota bacterium
GAGCACGAAGAGGTCGCCCGGATCATGGGCATCTCCGTCGGCACGTCGAAATCGCAGCTCCATAAAGCGAGATTAAAGCTGCGCGGACTTCTGATCAAGCAAAAAGACTAACGGATCGCTAGTTAAAACCAACACGGACACGCTCGGCAGATGTTCGTGTTTTTTGTGTCAAACCTAAGTGTTCACTTATGTGTTTGGACGGTAAAAAATCGTGCCGAAAGGCAACTATTTGCTGGGTTAGTTAATCTATCTATACGGTATGCATTGCGACGAATGTAGAGAACAATTGAGTGCCTTTATGGACTGCGACCTTGATGAGGTCCGCTCCGCAGGGATCCGCGCTCATCTCGCAACGTGTCAGGATTGTTCGGCCGTTTGCGAAGATATCGCATCGCTGGTCGATGTTTGCCGAACCGAATCGCCAAATGAGATCCTGCCGCCGAATTCGCAGGCCCTCTGGTGCCGTATCAACAACATCATCGAAAGCGAGATCGCTCCGGAAACGCTGAAAGCCCCAGAGGCTTCTCGAAAACGGTTTTGGCAACTGTCGTTCCCCCAGCTCGCTTCTGCTTTGGTCGCAATTGCCGTGATCAGTTCGCTTTTAACGGTCGTGGCGATAAAACAGTACACACAGCCAAAGGCCGAAGATTTCACGACCCGAGACGCGGCAACGCTCACCACATTTGAAAAGGTTCTCGGCAAGGTCGGCCTGATCGACACGCCGCAGCAGACGCGTGAGAAACGGCTGAAAGAACAGCAGGCCGCGATCAATTATTGGGACACCCGCGTTCAGGCCCGTCGCGTCCAGTGGGACAAGAACACACGCGACGCATTTGACCGCAATTTGCAGGTGATCAATCAGTCGCTAAACGAATATACCGTGATCCTCGAACAGGATCCCGATGATGACCTTTCGAGCGAGATGCTCGATTCGGTCTTGAATGACAAAATGAATTTGCTCCGTGATTTTTCGGATCTTTAGTTTTAGGTAATGTTAGACCGAAACCCCTCGTTTTGGCCCAAGGTGGCCGCAAAAACTACGGTTCTTATGAGCGTAGTTTTTTTCTTTGCGCTTTTTAGCGGCGATGTAGCTGCTCAGAAGAAGTTTTCAAGAACCTACCCCGCCGGACAAAATGTTCGCCTTCAACTGCTAAACCGCACCGGCACCGTTACGGTTGAAGGCTGGACCCGAACCGACATCAGCATCACAGCATCACTCGAGGCTCCGGCGGCACTGATCGAGCCCCAGAACCTGAGCGGCACGATCGTAATTAACCTTGTAAAGGACAACCAAGGCCGAAACGAGGTTGGGAACGTCAATTTTCTGATCCGGATTCCCTACACCGCGATGGTCGATATCGAGACCAAGATCGGCAATCTCAGCGTCAGCAACATCCGCAGCGGCCTCGTCCGCGCAAAGATCTCAAGCGAAGGCGACATCACGCTGATGAACATCGGCTCAAGCGCCGTCTCGGCCGAAAACGTCACCGGCGACATCTTTTTCGACGGCGAAATACAGGACGGCGGCAACTACCGCTTTTCATCGATGCGTGGCAACATCAATCTCCGGATCCCGTATAACTCGTCGTTTCGTCTCGTCGCAACCGCTCCGTCAACCCGCAATATCTCACTCGGCTCATTCACCAACGGCAACATGAGCTACCTCGGCGACGGCCGCCGCGTCGTCGGCCGATTCGGCGACGGCAGTGCCACGCTCTCAGCGACCAATCAGCAGGGCAGCATCTCCTTCATTCGTCGTTGACCGCAATGCGAAATAAAGCGTAAGATTGTCGCAGTTTCTCTCCTTTCGATAACCTAACAAAAATGAAAAACCGAAACCTGAATTTCGCGTTCGCTTTCGCAGTCTCGATTGCAGTCTTTACTCTGTCTGGTTATGGCCAGATGCAAAAACGTACGACGACCAAGACCGATAAATTCGATTTCGGGGCCGGTGGCACCCTGTCTGTCGTCGGTGCCCCCATTGGTTCGATCAAGGTTGTCGGAGGCCCGTCTAACGAGATCGAGATCACGGCCACGATCGAGATAGAGGCACCAAGCGAAGCAGATCTAAATGTATTAGCTCTAGTAACCACCTTCGTGCTTCAGGAAGCAACCGGAAGAGTGTCGATATTGAGTTCAGGAACTCACAACAAACTCGGCGATAAGAAAGCGTGGAAGAAGTTTCCTAAGACACTGCTCGGTTTGCCGTTCAAGATCGATTACGTCGTCCGCGTGCCCCGCTATTGCGACCTCGAGATCAACGGCGGCAAAGGCGATATCGACATTTCAGGCATCGAAGGAACCTTCAAAATAACCTCCGCCGAGGCGACCGCTAAACTCAACCTCATCGGCGGCGGCGTTTCAGCAACCTTTGCAGCCGGAACAG
>JANLTF010000162.1:0-2631 GCA_031362825.1 Acidobacteriota bacterium
GGAGGTGAGCGGGCGAACGCAGACGACGATGGTATCATAAGGCTTGTAATGAAACTTCATTCCCTAGCGGTAGCATTCACCCTCTTAGCCACCATCGCGGCGGCTCAAGATGTTCGGGTAACAAACCTGTCATCCAAGTATGATCTGATTGCCAAGCAGTCAAACTGTAAGGATGATTGGCGCGGCGGAATGTGTGACGAAACTATTCACCTATTCCGCAAGAATGCTCGTAAACCTTTTCAATCGATTTCCATTCGCGGCGGGGACATGCCTCCGATCTTCGACGACTTCAACTTCGACAGCCATGAGGATATTGCGATCTGTGACGGTACGAACGGCGGTTATATTACGCCCTCATACCGTGTTTATCTCTACATGCCAACGAGAGCGAAGTTCGTTTTCAGTTCATCTTTTACTGTGCTGTCGCAAGGCCCGGCAATGGGCTTCTTTGACGTCAATAAGCGAAATAAGACGGTCACGAACTCGTCGAGGGAAGGTTGCTGCTACTTTTGGACGCGAACGTATGACATCTATCGCGGCAATCCTCGCCTGATTTACGAGAGAATATATGATGAATCCAGTGCGGAACGCATATGGGCGGTAATTACAACGAAGAAACTAATAAATGGCAAGTGGCGGACTTGGCAGAAGCGTGAAAAGATATCGCCCATTCCTACCAAATAACAGGGTTGTAAGGGCTTTCCCGCAGGAGCGTATAAATAACGAATGTCGTTGGCGGTAATCCCACATTCGGATAATATCAACGACATTTTTCTGACTACTGACTACGCCGGCCGCGTCGCCATCTACGGCTTTAGCACTGGCTGATTCGTGAGGCCAGAACCTAGTGGCGACTTATATGTCGATGACGCCGGAGGTGTCAGATGTTTATAGAACTTGGGTTGTGAAAGAGGTGCGACCCCGGCGGGGGTCGCACAACTCTATTCCGTTTCGTGTTCCTATAAACATGTGATCCCTCTGGGATCAGAGACCATCCTATTTCTATTTTACGTATGCGATCTTTGCGATCCTCACGGTTTTCGCGGGGGTTTTGAAGTCGGGGACTAGTTTTAGGAGTGTTGGCTTTGCACGTAATTTTAGCGTGAATGTTTCGGTGCGTTTTGTGACTTCGATGGGTTTATTGACCTCGCCGGAGGGCGTGTCGACCTCGAATTCTAGGGGTAGGCGGAAGGCGGCGGGGACCAATGCTTCCGTCTTTTGGGTTTGGTCGACGGTTACGGTAAGCGATTTTGTCTTCGCCGAATATTTCGAGGTGATCGAGAGCTTTGGTGCTCCTGTGCCATAGACCCATTGGTCAAAGAACCAGTCGAGTTCCTGGCCTGAGGCTTGTTCCATCGCCGCCTTTAGGTCTTCGGTACCGACGCCGGCGAACTTGTGTTTGTTGAGATAGGCGTTGACGGCTTTCCAGAAATTCTCGGTGCCGACCTGTTCGCGGAGCATGTGGAGCACGATGCCGCCCTTGTTGTAAGTGATCGGTGCGGTGTCGAAGAGTTTATCGACCTCAGCCGCTCGCTGGTTGTAGAGGCCGTGGCGGCGGTTTGTTGAGGCATCGTGGCCGAGGAATTGATCGGCGTCGATCTGCAGCTTTCGTTCATAATCGGCGCGGCCATTTTTCTTTTCTCGATAGACGGCTTCCATATAGGTCGCAAAGCCTTCGTTGAGCCATAGTTCGGCCCAATTGCGGCATGTGACGAGATTGCCGAACCATGAATGTGCGAGTTCGTGCGAGACTAGATCGGTGACGCCGCCTTTTCCGAATTCGAAATCGCCAAAGAATATCTCGCTGTCCGCCATAGTCGTTGCCGTGATATTTTCCATACCGCCAAACTGGAAACGCCCGACGATCGTCTGGTCGTATTTGTTGTACGGATAAGAGATACCTGTCACGTCCTCGAACACAGCCATCATCTCCTTCGTCGTACCAAAGGCGTTCTGGCCGGTCTTTTCGCGGCCCGGATAGACGTATGCGCCGAGCGGGATGTCTTTGTACTTGTCGTCGATGCGGACGTATTTGCCGATGACGAACGAGACGAGATAGGTCGAATGCGGCACGGGCATTTTGAAGTGCCACGTTTCCTTATCGCCTGCGGAGTCAGTCTTCCCAAGAAATTCGCCGTTGCCGATGACGGTCTCGCCTTTGTCGACGGTGAGGATCTCCTCGGTCGTAGCCTTATCGCTTGGAAAATCGAATGACGGGAACCAATGGCGGGCTTCGTCGGGCTCGCCCTGCGTCCAGATCTGCGGCGAATGTGCGTCATCGCCTTCGGCCGCGTCAACAAAATAGACGCCTTTTGCGGGCGTTGCGGAATACTTAAAGCGAACGGAGACCGTTTCCTCAGGCGAATAGCCGCGGTCGAGCATGACGATGACTTTGCCGGGAGCCAATCGATATTTGAGATCGGTGCCAGATGGTTCGAGTTTGACCGATTCGAAATCGAGATCGACGGCGTCAAGTTCGACGGTCGTGAAAAATGGCTTTAGCGATCTCACACTGACCGTTGTATCGCCGAGGACCTTTTTCTTTGCCCGATCAAAACTGACTCGGATGGTGTAGTGCTGGACATCGAAATAATGAAACCGGTCGAATTCGGTACGGTTTTGAGCGAATGC
>JANLTF010000150.1:0-4776 GCA_031362825.1 Acidobacteriota bacterium
CGGTCGCCACGCCGTGTTGTCCGGCACCGGTCTCAGCGATAATGCGCTTTTTGCCCATTTTGCGAGCCAAAAGGATCTGGCCGATGCAGTTGTTTATCTTGTGAGCACCCGGGTGGTTGAGGTCTTCGCGTTTGAGATAGATCTTAGCCCCGCCGAGCGTTTCCGACAGCCGGTTTGCATAATAAAGCGGACTCGGCCGGCCGACATAATTCAGCAACAGGTCGTGAAATTCAGCCTGAAACGCCGCATCATCGCGAACGCCGTAATATGCCGCCGTCAGTTCATCCAGCGGAGCAACGAGCGTCTCAGGCACAAAGCGCCCGCCGTACTCGCCCCAATAGCCTTTCTCATTTGGCTCGTAATTCATATCGTATCTTTTACCGCACTGATAAACCGTTCAAGTTTGTCGGGGTCCTTCTTTCCCGGTTTTGATTCTACGCCGCTGCATATATCAACTCCGTACGGCTTGGCTTCGCGAATCGCTCGCGAAACGTTTTCTGGTGATAATCCGCCTGCGAGATATACAAAATGTCCGAATGCTTGGACTTCGTAGGCTAAATTCCAATCAAACGTCGTACCCGTGCCGCCGCGGGCATTTCCTGAGAAACTGTCCAACAGGATCAAGTTGGTACCGCAGGCTTTAGTTTTGTCAGTTGTAAATCCCGGACCCACACGAAAAACTTTGATTACGTCTAGGCCGATTTGGCTTCGAAGAGTCCCAACGAAATCAACATCTTCATCCCCGTGTAGCTGTATTGCATCGAGGCCTACGATTTGAGAGATATCAGATATCGTGTTTAAATCTTCATTCACAAAAACACCGACAACCGCAACACTTTCGGGAAGCTCCATTTTGATGGTGCGCGCAACGTCAGGCGAGATATACCGAGGGCTCTTGTGGTAGAAATTAAATCCTAAGACATTTGCACCAAGTCTTGCTGCAAGTAGTGCGTCTTCAACATTTGTTATCCCGCATATCTTAATGATTGGATTGGCCTCATCGAGCTTTGGGACGCTTCGAATTAGTACCTCTTGTTTCTCATCCTTCAGCCGCGTCACGAGGTACCACACAATAAACAGGTTCAGGACCAAAATAGCAACGCGAACCCACGTAAATTTCTCGTATATCTCGTAGATCTCAAGCGGTATCAGCAATCCTGTTGCGATCGCTGTCAGAAACTCTGCCCAGCGTTTCTGCAGCCAGAGGCCGACACCTTCGGTGAACAGAAGAGCCGAATAGCCGAATGCAACGCCGCTCATTTGCAAAAGCTGCGTATTGCCGACGCCCTGTAATTTCTCGAGTGCCGAATGCACGTATTTGTTTGCGAGATCGATACCGTGACGCGTGACAAAATCTGCCGCCCAGGCCTCGACATCTCGACCTAGCAAGGTCAGCAGTTCTATGCCGACGACAATGAGGATCACGCCTTTGACGAACTTCATCACCGAGATGAAATGGATGGTCCATGTCCGTTCTCGCGGCGTTTGATCTCTGTATCTCAAATGCGGCTTGTTCAAACCCATTCTCCTAACAACGCGGCCGCATCGCCGGTTTTCATAAGCGTTTCACCGATCAAAAATCCGTCATAACCGAGTGACTTTAGTTCATTGATCTCATCAATTGTCGAAATTCCGCTCTCGGCTATCATCAGCGAGCCCGGTGGACGAAAAGGTATCAACTCACGCGAAAAATCGAGCGAAACCTCAAGCGTTTGCAGATTTCGATTGTTTACTCCAACGATCTTGGCTCCGATGCGTGCGGCAGTTTCGAGTTCGAACAAGGTGTGGACCTCGACGATAGCGTCCATTTCAAGGTCGTCCGTGATCAGGTCGTAAAGCTCCGACAATTGTGGTTCCTCGAGAGCGGCAACGATCAACAGCATCGCGTCCGCTCCTGCTGCCGCGGATTCGAAAACCTGAAACTCATCGACGATGAAATCTTTGCGTAAGATCGGCAGATCAACGGCATCACGAACCGCGACGAGATCTTCCAGTGAACCTTTGAAATAAACCTGTTCCGTCAAAACCGATATAGCTGCAGCACCGCCGTCGCTATATTCTCTGGCCATTTCGGCGACGTCGATCTGGTCATTAATAATGCCTTTCGACGGCGATGCGCGTTTGATCTCGGCGATAATATTTGTTCGGTCCTTTCGGCTTAAAGCCTCGGTCAAACGCTGTCCGTCCGCTGTCGAACGCCGCCTGTATGCGGCCGCTCTTAGCCTGCTGATGTCGGTGTCGAGTTTCTGACGTTCTATCTTTTCGCGTTTTGCAGCGATCATCTTGTCTAGAAAAGCACTGCTCATTTCAGTCCTCCTGCGAGTTGTCTCAGCTTGGCCCATGCCGAGCCGCTACGCACACTTTCAGTTGCAATATTATATGCTTCGGGTAAGTCCGATGCCTTTCCGGCGACCCAGATCGCCGCCGCGGCGTTTATAACTACAAGCTTTTCGGCATCGAGTTCCTTCATTTCGTTCAAAAGCACGGCCCTGATCATCGATGCACTCTCGTTTGCGCTGCAGTTTGACGGGAGACCATCGCCGGTTGATTCGACGCCGAATTTCGACGGCGAAATATCGAACAGTGAGACTTGGAGGTGATCCACCTCAGCCACGGTCGTTGTTCCGTTCAGGGCGATCTCGTCGAGGCCGCCGAGGCTGTTGACGATCCAAGAACGCCCGGAGCCAAGTCGGGCGAGCACATTCGCCGTTTTCTCAACCAGGCTGTTATCCCAAACTCCGATCACATGATGAGGGGCTGACGCCGGATTGCATAGCGGGCCTAGATTGTTAAATATCGTCGGGCGTCCGATCGACCGCCGGGCGGCTGCCAGTGTCGGCGACAGCGAATGAAAACGTGGAGCGAACATGAAGCAAATTCCATATTCGTTCAGATGGGCCTCTGCGACCAACGGTTCGACATCGACATCGATACCAAGCACCGAAAGCACATCAGAACTCCCCGAGCTGCTCGTTGCCGCCCGATTGCCGTGCTTTGCGACCTTAACGCCGGCGCCGGCGACAACAAACGCGGCAGCGGTAGAAACATTGAACGATTTCGCCTCGCTCCCGCCGGTACCGACGATATCAACGATTGCTCCGTGACCGGGCTCGATCCGCTTCATACGCTTGCGCATTAGTGATGCGAACGCAAAGAGCTCGTCCTCGGCGATGCCCTTGTCGTTCCAGGCCGCGAGCGTACGGGCCAACAGCGTCTCTTCGTTGCTGCCGATAATTGCGCCAAACAACATTTCGGCGTCGTCCGCTGCGACATCCCGGCCGTTATTGAATTCTTCGATCTGGTAAACCAGTAATTCGTCGTGCATCTATACTGCTCCGTTTTCCGCGATCTCGACCGCTTTCAGCAGCACTTTCGCCTTGTTTACCGTCTCATCGAACTCCGATGCGGGGACCGAATCCGCAACAATTCCGGCTCCTGCCTGGATCTTTGCGACGCCGTTCTCGAGCACCAACGTCCGGATTGCTATGCAGGTGTCCATGTTCCCCGAATAATCAAAGTAACCGACGGCTCCGGCATAAACGCCTCGGGGAGTCGGCTCAAGTGAGCGTATGATCTCGATAGCACGCACTTTTGGAGCACCCGAAACCGTTCCGGCAGGGAAGCAAGCCGCAAGCGCGTCAAATCGATCTAGCCCCATTCTAAACTTCGCCGAAAGGGCACTGACCAGATGCTGAACGTGCGAATATTTTTCGACGCTCATCAGCGTATCTACGGTAACGCTTCCGTATTCCGCGACGCGTCCGAGGTCGTTTCGGCCCAGATCGACAAGCATCAGATGTTCCGCAACTTCTTTTTTGTCCAGCTTCATTTCTTCGGCGAGACCGTCATCCTCGGCGGTTGTCTTGCCCCGCGGCCGCGTTCCGGCTATCGGGCGATATTCGAGTCGTTCATTCTCGCAGCGGACGAGCATCTCAGGTGAGGCTCCGACGATCGCCTTTTCCTCAAATTGGAGCAAAAACATATACGGTGACGGATTTAACGAACGGATTGCACGATAAATCGCGACCGGCGAAGCATTTGTCTCACGCGTAAAGCATTGCGAGAGAACGACTTGATATGCGTCGCCGGCGTTGATCATTTCTTTGATCTTAGAGACGGCGGATTCGAAATCGTTGCGTTGCCAGTTCGATCTGACGTTGGTGTTTGTTGTTTTCTCGCCGTTTCCCGGGACGACCAGTTCGCCGTGTTCAAGTTTTTGCTTTATCTCATTGTTCCGCCCATTGGCGGCGTTGAAAAGATCTTGTAACTCACCTTCGCTTTCGGCCTCATCCGAAAAGACAAGTGAAATTATCTTGATGATCTGTTTCGCATGATCAAACGCGACGATCGAGCGATAGAACATAAACGCAGCTGCGGGATTTGATGAGTTTTCACCTTTTAACGAAGATTCGAACCATTCCGAGCAATCAAACCCAAGATAACCGATCGCTCCGCCAATAAACGGCGGCAGATCGTTGTCGGCTGCCACCCGTTTATCGCGAAAATGTTGTTTCAGTAAATCGAGCGAGTCGTCGATATTCGTCACGCTTTCGGGATCGGCTCCGATAAACGAATACCTCGCAAGACTCTTTCCGCCTTCTACAGATTCAAGCAGGAAGGAGTTTTTCGCGTTCGCAGACAGCTTCAGATAAACCGAAAGCGGAGTTAGCAGATCGGCCGACATCGTCGCAACGACCGGGATTATGTTTGCCATTAAGTTTTGGCGAGTCTCAATCATCTAGCAGCTATTTTACCAAACCAAAAATGCAAAAAAAA
>JANLTF010000179.1:0-10743 GCA_031362825.1 Acidobacteriota bacterium
AACGACGAAGGCGTCAAGGTGACTAAACCGAAGCACGAGAAAAAAGAGTTGGTCGTGCCGGACGTATTGCTTGAGGCCCTGGCAAGAAACGATAAGGCCGCTGAGACTTTCGACGCTTTTCCGCATAGCTGTAAACGCGAATACGCCGACTGGATATCCGAAGCCAAAACCGATGCGACCCGCGATAAACGGTTGGCGACCACAATCGAGTGGCTGTCGGAAGGGAAACGGCGGAATTGGAAATACGAGAATTGTTAGTTTGCGAATCTTATGCCGACCCTATCAATGTTCTTCGGTATTATTATTCGGATGTACTATGCTCCGAAAGAACACGGCCCACCACATATTCATGCGATCTACAATGAATGGGAAGCGGTCTTCAAAATTAGTGACAGTGAAGTCGCAGAAGGTGAATTGCCATCAAAGCAGTCGAAACTGGTGAAAGCTTGGATAGAGATCCATCGCGAAGAACTAGAGGCAAATTGGGATCTTTGTCAGAGCGGCGAACCTCCCTTCAAGGTCGATCCGTTAAAATAGAAGTTATGTATTTTTCAGTTAGAAAGGTGGAAGCCGACGCCGACTTTACACTTATCATTACGTTCGAAACAGGCGAGAGAAAACGCTTTGATATGAAACCATTCCTCGATACCGGTGTTTTCAAAACTCTGAGGGACGAGGAACGATTTCGATCTGTGCACGTCAGTTTTAACACAGTCGCTTGGGATGGCGATATAGATTTTGATCCCGAAGCACTTTACGAAGGCGGGCTACCCCTTGGCGTTTAAGAACCGGCGATTTTCGATTTGACCTAATTAATTACTATGTCTGAACCTATTTTAGTAGCAAAAAATACTGCATCTGAATTTTTCTTACTTCCGCAGATGGCCAATCGTCACGGCGTTATCACTGGTGCGACCGGCACCGGTAAGACCGTTACGCTGCAAAAGCTGGCCGAGGGCTTTAGCTCGCGGGGCGTGCCGGTCTTTATGGCCGATATCAAGGGTGACCTGACCGGCGTAACACAGGCGGGCGGCGGCAATGGGAAGATCGACGCTCGCAACGAACTGCTCGGTATCACGCCCGCGTTCGAAGGATTTCCGGCGACGGTTTGGGATGTTTTCGGGAAGCAAGGACATCCGCTAAGGGCAACCGTCAGTGAGATGGGGCCGTTACTTATCGCTCGTCTTTTGCAACTTAATGACACGCAGGAAGGCGTGCTTTCGATCGCATTTAAATTTGCCGACGACAATGGTTTGATGCTGATCGATCTCAAAGATCTGCAGGCGTTGATGCAGTTTGTCGGGGAGAGTGCCGCTGAGTTGACGCTAAAGTACGGCAACGTGTCCGCGGCGTCGGTCGGGGCGATCCAACGCGGTCTGCTCCAGATCGATGAACAGGGCGGCGACCTTTTCTTCGGCGAGCCCGCCGTAAAGCTCGACGATTTTATGCAAAGCGTTGGTGGCAAAGGTGTATTGAATCTGCTCGCCGCCGATCAACTGATCAATTCTCCGAAACTCTATTCAACCTTCTTGCTATGGCTCTTGTCAGAGTTGTTTGAGGAACTGCCCGAGGCCGGTGACCTCGAAAAGCCAAAGCTCGTGTTCTTTTTTGACGAAGCACATTTGCTGTTCAGCGATGCTCCGCAGGCTTTGGTCGATAAGGTCGAACAGGTCGTCAGGTTGATCCGTTCTAAGGGCGTCGGCGTTTATTTCGTCACCCAGAATCCGGCGGACATTCCTGAAAAGGTGTTGGCGCAGCTTGGCAACCGCGTTCAGCACGCTCTTCGAGCCTACACGCCGCAGGAACAGAAAGGCGTGCGGGCGGCCGCTTCGTCGTTTCGCGTAAATCCGGCTCTTGACACTGAGACCGTTATCACCGAACTCGGTGTCGGCGAAGTTTTGATTTCGACACTCGATGAAAAGGGCGTTCCGACGATGGTCGATCGTGCATTTGTAGTGCCGCCGGTAGGCCATATTGGACCGATCTCGCCGGACCAGCGTGCGGCATTGATCGCAAATTCGCTCGTCGCCGGCGTTTATGAAACTCCGATCGACCGCGAGTCGGCATTTGAAATGCTTAAGGTCAAATCAGACGCAAAGCTCGCCGAACAGCAGCTCGCCGCAGAGCAAGCTGCTATCGCCAAGCAGGAAGCCGAAGCTATAAAGGCCGAGAAGGCCGCCGCCCGTGCCCCTGACACTGTTTGGGAATCGATCGGCAAGAGCGCCGTTCGCTCAGCCACTAGCAGCATCGGGCGTTCGCTCGGCACAAAGCTGGTTCGCGGCGTGCTCGGCAGTTTGCTTGGCGGCAAGAAGAGTTGGTTTTAGTTAACCATTCTTATGAAGGTACTTCTGACCGGTGCCAACGGATACATTGGAAAACGACTTCTGCCCGCGCTTCTGGATAAGGGCCACGAGGTGATCTGCTGTGTCCGCAACGCCGAGCGTTTTCCTACAGGCGGAATTTACGACCACTCAGGTGTATCAGTTCTTGAGATCGACTTTCTTGAAGAACCGCGGTTTGATGACCGTCTCCTGGATATTGATGCTGCCTATTACCTGATCCACTCGATGAGCGACAGCTCGAGAGATTTTCAGGAAATGGAAGAGCGGGCCGCTTTGAATTTCGTTAAACTGGTCGATCAAACGAGCGCCCGACAGATAATTTACCTCGGCGGGATCACAAACGACGACAAACTCTCCAAGCATCTCGCTTCGCGGAAAAGGGTGGATGAGATCTTACGCACCAGCCGCGTACCCATCACATCTTTGAAAGCCGGGATCATTGTCGGTTCCGGCAGTTCGTCATTTGAGATAATGCGCGACCTGGTTGAGAAGCTACCTGTGATGATCGCCCCGAAATGGCTAAACACCAGAACGCAGCCGATCGCGATCCGGAACGTTCTCGAATGCCTCAGCGGCGTGCTCTGCCGCCAGGAAACTTTCGGCAATTCATACGATATCGGCGGACCAGATGTGCTGACTTATAAGGAAATGCTCCTTACGTTTGCGGAGGTCCGTGGACTCAAGCGTTATATTCTAACGGTTCCGGTAATGAGCCCGAGGATATCGTCCTATTGGCTGTATTTCGTGACCAGCACTTCGTTCAAGCTGGCTGTCAATCTCGTCAAGAGCATGAAGGTCGAGGTCGTCGCTCAGAACAACGATCTAACTGAGATGCTTGGGATCGAACCGATCGACTACCGACAGGCGGTCAAGTTGGCGTTTCAAAAGATCGGCCAGAACAGCGTTCCTTCGAGTTGGAAAGATTCGCTCAGTTCGAGCTACAAGGACAATTCACTCTTCACTCACGTCGACGTCCCCGAAAACGGCTGTTATTTTGATAAACGGCAAGTAGCGATAGCAAGTGATGTTGATCAGGTGGTGGACAATGTATGGTCGATCGGTGGATCGCGCGGTTGGTATTATGCAAACTGGCTCTGGTCAATTCGCGGCCTAATGGACAAAGCGGTCGGCGGTGTCGGGCTTCGCCGCGGTCGAACGAGCGTCAACACAATATATCCGGGCGACACTCTTGATTTCTGGCGTGTTCTGGTAGCAGACAAACAGGAAAGACGCCTGCTGCTATACGCAGAGATGAAGTTGCCCGGTGAGGCGTGGCTCGAATTCAAAGTGGTCGAGAAAGACGGTCAGCCCATGCTAGAACAAAACGCGACTTTCCGACCAAAGGGCGTGCTGGGGCGGCTATATTGGTATTCGGTCCTGCCCCTGCACTATTTTGTATTCGGTGGCATGGCCAATAATCTCGTCAACTTTAAATCGCAAGCGTGACCGAGTGTTGACGCAAAAGGGCCATGGCCGTCAGCACGTGAAAGTTTTTTCAGCCAGCGACGATGTAAAGCGGCTGAAAGGCGCAGCAAAAAAAGATCAGCTCAAACGAACTTCGCATAACTGAAACTAGGGCCGTGAGCGGTGGCTAGTAGAGCAAAAACGGTTTCCGAATCTCTTTGAAATCAGCCAATCCTTCAGCCCAATCCGATTCGATCTCATTTAGAGCCACACCGTTTTCGATCTGTTTGCGGATCTTGTTGGTTCCGCAGACGACGTCGAATGGGTTTTTGTCGAAGACGTATTCGTATGCCTCCTGTTTCCACTGAAATTGCTCCGGGTACATATCGTAGGCTGTTTTGATCATGGCGATGCCGACGATGACGGGCGTAAATGCTTCGCGGTCGGTGACGTGGATCTGGACGCCGCCGCAGGTGCGATCGGCCCATTTTTGGAATGTCGGGCGAAAGAAGACGTGGCGAAACTTAACGCCGGCGAAGTTAAAGCTGTCGAGTTCGCGGACCCAATCGTACGGATTGATGAATGGTGCTCCGTTCAGCTCGAACACGCGGGTCGTGCCGCGGCCTTCGCTCAGCTCGGTGCCCTCGATGTGGACGGTCGCGGGGAAAACCACACAGCTATCGACGGTCGGTATATTCGGCGAGGGCAATATCCACTGCAGGCCCGTTTCGTCGCCCCACGTTTCGCGCGTCCAGCCTTCCATTTCGACGACCTCGAGGTCGCAGCCAATACCGAAATGTTCGTTGAACATTTTCGCCAACTCGCCAATCGTCATGCCGTGGCGTGTCGGCAGTTCAAATTGGCCGACGAACGATTTGAACTCGTGTTCGGTGATGTTGCCCTCGACGGCATTGCCGTTGATCGGGTTCGGCCGGTCGCAGACGACCACCTTTTTGCCGAACTGTTTGGCGGCACGCATACAATTCGCCATTGTATAGACGAACGTATAGATCCGACAGCCGACGTCCTGCAGATCGACGACGAATGTGTCGATATCGCGAACCATCTCTTCGGTCGGCACGCGCGTTTCGCTGTAGAGCGAATAGACCATGCGGCCTGTACGCTCATCGACGGCGTGTGGCGTCTCGATCATGTTGTCCTGAACGTCACCGCGAATGCCGTGTTGCGGTCCGAAGAGCGTGGTCAGCTCAAACTCATCACGTTCGCCAAATGCATCTGCCGCATGGACGTACGTATCAGGCAACACCGATGCCTGATTGCAGACGAGACCGATGCGTTGACCGCGAATGAGGCCGATCTTGTCGGTGAGGAGGCGTTCGATGCCGAGTCTTGTTCTGGTCATAGGAAGAGACTTAACCGCGAAATACGCGAAAAATCCTAAAAATTAACTTGGTTCTTTTTAGTCTCTTTCGCGTATTTCGCGGTTAGCGATTTAAGAATTCTAGGCTTCGACGGTCGGTGCTCCGGGTGCGTTTGACGCGACGGATGCGATGCCGTTTTCCATTGCGGAGGCCGATTCGTACATTTCGCTCTTGCCGACGACCTGGCCGTTGCTGGCCTTGAGGTTAAAGTAAGGCTTGCCATTCGATGATTCCTTGCGTTCAAAACGAGCGTCGTCAGCCGCATTTTTTGAGACCGAAGCGATGCCGTTCTCGGCGGCTGATTTCGACTCGTACATTTCTGACGAGAGAATGATCTGACCGTTTCCTGCCTTAAGATTAAAATGATATTTACCGTTGCTTGCAACTTTTAATTCAAATTTTCCTGCCATTTTATTGTCTCCTTAAAGAAAGTCTAAAGTAATACGGAACGTTAAAAATACGCCTTGCAGTGAGTAAAATATTTCATACCTTTTGCCGGCTCGCAACCTGTGCTATTCAAGAAAATCGTGCGGCATATCACGCGGGCCGAGGTTGTTGTGTTTGATGATGCGGACACAGCCGTTCCAACGTAGGATCGCGTCGTCACGGCCTGCGGGGCGCATTGCTTCGGCGGTCGCGAAACAGTCCATTGCCTGCCGGAAAAGCTCGTAAGCACCAACTCCGCCACGTGCGAGGTCGGCCTTGGCGCGGCGTTCGTACATGATGCCGGTGTAATATGTGCGTTCGTAATCGCCTTTGATCCGCGTAATGTATTCTGTGATACGGGCGTCTCCGATGGCGTAGTCTTTGCCAAAACGATCCGACATCGCGAGCACGATATTCTTTAGAGCTTCCTGGTTCTCTGGCTCGATCGCGAGAATATCGAGATAGATGCTCTCAGCGGCTCCGGGTTCGTTGAGCAGGCGATAACGGTTCGCTTTTTCGAGTGCGGCCGGAACGGCTTCGGGTGATAAAGGTTTTAGTTCGAACATATCTTTGCCTATAATTTGTCAGCTTTTTGACTAGTATATTCGTTTTCGTTTCGACGCCAATTAATAAATCCCATTATAAGCCCAAACAGCGTTCCGTGAAGCATAAATCTGATCCACGTTGTCGTATCCATAAAATACTGGCCAAACGACTGGGCATCACCCGGAAACAGAAAATATCCGACGACCTGCAAGATAACCGCGAACGGCCCGCCGGTGATCAAAATGCCGTCGATCAACAGGAATCGCCAGATGCCTTTCTCACGTTTTACGCCCCAAATCTCGGGTGAGTACTTCATATCGTGTCTGTCGCCGTGTCCGTAGCCCGCACGTGAGTAAGGGCTCAACGCTATTTAAAATCGAGCTGCCCTGTGCCACGTACGCTGCTTTAGTCGTAACCTGAGCCCTTACTTACGTGCGGGCTACGGACACAGATCATTTCTTTCTAAACAGTTTCACCAACTTTCCGATCGGGTCGTAATGCTCGTCGACGACGCGTTCCTTAAGCGGAATAATAGCATTATCAGTGATTGTAATGTGCTCAGGGCAGACCTTTGTGCAGCATTTTGTGATGTTGCAATAGCCGATGCCGTGCAGGTCTTTTAGTTCTTCGGTGCGGTTCTCGGTGTCGAGCGGGTGCATCTCGAGTGCTGCTGAGTAAACCAGAAAACGCGGGCCGATGAATTCATTGTGTTTCGCGTGGTCACGGAGAACGTGACAAACGTCCTGACAGAGGAAACACTCTATGCACTTGCGAAATTCCTGTACTCGGTCGACGTCCTCCTGCTGCATTCGCCAAGTGCCGTCCTCGGCGTCGGGTTTTCGCGGGTTGAATTTTTTGATGCGTTTCTTGACCTCATAGTTCCACGAAACGTCGGTGATCAGATCCTTGACCGGCGGGAATGCACGCATCGGTTCGATCGTGACGGGTTGGTCGAGCGGTATCGTATCGAGCCGCGTCATGCACATCAGTTTGGGCATCCCGTTGATCTCAGCCGAGCACGAACCGCATTTCCCGGCCTTGCAGTTCCAACGGCAGGCGAGGTCTGGCGCGGATTCGGCCTGTATCTGATGCACAGCGTCAAGCACGACCATGCCTTCGGTGACCTCGGTCTTATAATCGACCATCTCCGCCGTCTCCCGCCCCCCTCGCCTAATAGTAAATGTCGCTTGTATCATACAAATTTTCGTGTTTCTTAGTGTTATTTCGTGGTTCCAGTCCTAAACAACGTAACGTTTCCATTTGAGTTTCGGTCAACCGCCAAAGTTTATTAACACTCCAACATGCGTACGCGAAATTCTCATATAATTTAGCAACTGTGCGACCTCAATATTGGTGAGTCTTGATAAGGCCTTCAATTCAACCACAATTTGGTTGAAACATACAAAATCCGGCATGTATGTCTTATCTAATTTAACGCCCTTGTAAAAAATATCGAGTCCCTTTTCCCGCTCAAACTGAAGGCCGCGTCTACTAAACTCGATTGCTAGAGCCTCTTGATATATGGGTTCGAGAAAGCCGGCTCCAAGCGTGTAATGGACTTCCATTGCCGCCCCGGCGATCTCGTAAACCTCATCTTTTAGTAATAGCTCCGGCATAAGACTGGAACCACGAAATCACACTAAGAAACACGAAACAAATCAAGAGAAAACCCTATCCCATCTCCTTAATTATTGCTTTTAGCTCTGCCGGCATTTCGGGGATGGGGATTTTTGAGATCTCCATTCCGCCGTCGGCTGATTTTTTTAGCGAATAGTTAAATTTTGCAAACTCGGCTTCTTTGCCCGGGAAATCTTCGCGGAAGTGGCCGCCGCGGCTTTCTTTGCGTTCAATGGCAGCACGGGCGATGGCCTCGCTAACGACGAGCAGATTGTGCAGGTCGAGAGCCGTGTGCCAGCCGGGATTGAAATCGATGTTGCCCGGAACGAAGGTTCGAGCTGCCCGATTTCTCAGAACGTCGAGGCCATTTAGCGCTTCGATCATCTCGTCCTGCGAGCGGACGATGCCGACGTTTGCCTGCATCATTTCCTGAAGGTCGTGTTGGATCGTGTACGGATTTTCGCCGCCGTCGCGTTCGAAGGGCTCAAGGGCGGCTTTGGCCGTTTGTTCGATCGCATCATTGTCGAGCGTGCCGTGGCCGTTATCCTGTGCAAAGATCGCGGCGTGTTCACCAGCACGTTTGCCAAACACGATCAGATCCGAGAGCGAATTGCCGCCGAGTCGATTGGCACCGTTGATTCCGGCCGCGCATTCGCCGGCGGCAAAGAGTCCGGGAACCGTCGATTGCTGCGTATCAGCATTCACGCGAATTCCGCCCATGACGTAATGTGTGGTCGGGCCGACTTCCATGGGCGTGGTCGTGATGTCGAGATTGGCGAGCTGCTTGAATTGGTGATACATGCTCGGCAGCTTCTTTTTGATGTGCTCGGGGGCGTCCTTGATCTTTTCTTTGATCCATGCGATGTCAAGAAAGACACCGCCATGCGGCGAACCGCGTCCAGCCTTGACCTCACGCATGATGCAGCGGGCGACGTGGTCGCGGGTCAGCAATTCGGGCGGGCGGCGCGCGTTTTTGTCGCCGGTGACGTAACGCCAGCCTTCCTCTTCGGTGTCCGACGTTTGATCTTTGTAATTGTCCGGGATGTCGTCGAACATAAAGCGTTTGCCTTCGCTATTACGCAAAATGCCGCCTTCGCCGCGAACGCCTTCGGTGACCAAAATACCGCGAACGCTCGGCGGCCACACCATGCCGGTCGGGTGGAACTGGATAAATTCCATATCGATCAGCTCGGCCCCGGCGTCGTATGCCAAGGCGTGGCCGTCGCCGGTGCCTTCCCAACTGTTCGACGTGATCTTGTACGCGCGGCCGATGCCGCCGGTCGCGAGTATGACCGCTTTTGCTTTGTAGATGCGAAAACGTCCGTGCTCGCGTTCGTAGGCGAGACAGCCGATCACACGGTCACCGTCTTTGAGCAGCGAAAGCACCGTGACCTCCATGTACACTTCGATGCCCTGGTGAATGCCGTGGTCCTGTAATGTTCGGATCAATTCCAATCCAGTGCGATCGCCGACGTGAGCCAAACGAGGATAGCGGTGGCCGCCGAAGTTTCGCTGGTTGATGCGGCCATCCTTTGTGCGGTCGAAAACAGCACCCCAGGCTTCGAGTTCGCGGACGCGTTCGGGAGCCTCTTTGGCGTGCAGCTCGGCCATTCGCCAGTTGTTGACGTACTGCCCGCCGCGCATCGTGTCGGAAAAATGGACCTTCCAGTTGTCGCGATCATCGTTGTGGCCCATCGCCGCCGCCATGCCGCCCTCGGCCATTACTGTGTGTGCCTTGCCAAGCAACGACTTGCAGATCAGCCCGACGCTAACGCCCGCGCCGGATGCCTCAATAGCCGCCCGAAGCCCGGCACCACCGGCACCGATAACGAGAACGTCGTGTTCAAAAATTGGATAATCCATCAGTAAATCTTTAACGCAGAGCACGCCGTGATCGCAGAGTTAAGAACCGAGATTGTTTTCTCTGCATACTCCGCGTTTTAAAACAATCTAAAATCGGTCCACACGCCCATCGAACAAAGCCGCACGTAGATGTCCGAAAATCCGACAACAAACAAACTAATCCAAGCGAAAAGCTGATGTTTCTTATTTAATGCGCTGACGCAACCGTAGGCCTTTTTGCGGACCGGTTTATTCGACAAAATGTCCCAGGCACCGCCGACGAGATGGCGGAGGCTGTGGCAACTCAGGGTGTAAAAGCCGAGACAAAATACGTTTGCTGTAAGCACGATGGTTCCAACGCCAACGCCAAAATGCTGTTTGCCGTCGGCTCCCAAAAACCACATTGCGCTCCACGCGTCATAGGCGAGGAACACTAGAAATATCAGTGCGATATATAGAAAATAGCGATGGATGTTTTGGATGATAAGCGGGAACCAGTTTTCACCGCGATAGCCTTTGCGAGGCTCACCGACGGCGCAGGCGATCGGGTCAGCCCACATTGATTTGTAATACGCTCCGCGATAGTAGTAGCAAGTAAACCGAAATCCGCCCGGAGCCCACAATATCAATAACGCAGGCGAAAACGGCAGCCACGTCGGTATCCACGACGGCGCCGGACCAAGCAGAGCGTGTCCGGAAACTTGACCTGCAGCGTCGAAAAGCACCGGCGAATAGAACGGTGACAGATAGCCAGTGCCGGGCATCCAATAGTGATTACCTTGAAACGCGGCCCACGTCGAATACAGGACAAACGCTCCGAGCCCGATGAACGTCAGTGCAGGCGCGATCCACCAGTTGTCCTTACGCATCGTCTGCCCGAAACCACGCCGCTCTATAGAAACCAGATTTGATGCCATAAAGATGACCGCTCAGGACCGAATTTTCTTAATATTTTTGTCTAAAAGCAGATAAAGTTTTACGCGAAATGGGGTTGTAAGTCAAATAATATGCTGATTTGAACACGCGAGTTGTCCGAAAAGTAAGGGTCACAAAATCGTAGCAATATTTTGAACGCGGATTGAGCGGATTAGGCGGATAAAGACGGATCTATTAACTAAAATCCGTAAAATCTGCTTGACCTGCGCAATCCGCGTTAAAATTTCATCCGTCGTTCTACAACATTC
>JANLTF010000221.1:0-3794 GCA_031362825.1 Acidobacteriota bacterium
CATAAGTCCGAAAGCCGAAGAAATTTGGACACGGACAGACACCAAACTAGCACGAACAAGGGTTGGTTTTGTTCGTGTTTTGTTTGTGTTTGTTCGTGTCTAAAATCTTACGGTTTTCTATTGATCAAACTCGCGACGAAACCAGCGCCGAAGCCGTTGTCGATGTTGACGACGGTGACGTTTGACGAGCAGGAATTGAGCATGCCGAGCAGAGCGGCGATGCCGCCGAATGACGCGCCGTAGCCGATGCTGGTCGGGACGCCTATGACCGGAACGCTGACGAGGCCGCCGACGACGGATGGCAAAGCGCCTTCCATACCGGCGGCGACGATGACGACGCGGGAATTTTGGAGAATTTCACGTTGCGAGATGATGCGGTGGATGCCGGCAACACCTGCGTCCCAAATGCGAGTGACGCGGTTGCCCATCGCTTCTGCGGTGAGAGCGGCCTCTTCTGCAACCGGAATGTCGCTCGTGCCGGCGGTGACGACGGCGATCTCGCCGGTTCCGAGGTCGGTAGTATCGCGGACGACGCGGATCAGATTTGCCGATTCATGCCATTCGGCGTCGGCGAGAATATTGCGGATCTCGCCGTAAACATCAGCAGTTGTACGTGTTATCAGCACATTTGGCGAGCGTGCGATCAGCTTTTCAAAAATGCCTGCTATCTGCTCGCGTGTCTTCCCAAGACCGAAGATCACCTCGGGAAAACCTTGTCGCTCAGCGCGTCCGTGGTCGATCTTGGCGTAACCGACATCTTCGAATGAAAGGTTCTTGATCTGCTCAGCGGCCGCGTCGGCTGAGACATTTCCGCTCGAAACAGCGGCGAGGATCGATTTGATTTCGTCAATAATCATCTATTAAGAATCTACAACAAACGCGCTGTCGAATAAATGTCATTAGGGCGAAAGGAGTAATCGCTTTCGAATTCACACGACAAGGGCTAGAATCAAATATATGGAATTAACGGTCGCGATCACGGGTGCTTCGGGCACGATCTATGCTCATCGGACGCTGCAATTGCTGGCAGCGAGCGGAGTTGTGGAGACAATAAATCTCATCATGTCGGGCACGGCAGCGGTCGTGGCTCAGGTCGAGACTGGTGTGAATCTGCGTGACACCAATACTGCGAAGATCAACGAATGGCTCGATCTCCCGGCGGATTCCAAGATCATTAGATATTGGCGGCTCGACAATTTTGCGGCGAAACCTTCGTCGGGCTCGAACAAGCAGGCCGGAATGATCGTCGTGCCGTGTTCAATGGGAACGCTTGGTGCGATAGCTTCGGGAGCGGGAACGAACCTGATCCATCGTGCCGCCGATGTTTGCCTAAAGGAGCGCCGCAAACTCGTCCTCGTCCCGCGTGAAACCCCGTACAACGCCATTCATCTCGAAAACATGCTCCGCCTGACGAACGCCGGTGCGCAGATCTTACCGGCCAGCCCCGGCTTTTATCACCGGCCCAAGACGATCGAGGACCTAGTCGAACATCTCTGTTTTCGTATTCTCGACCAGTTCGACATTCCCCATTCGAAGAAGTCGGAGTGGACGGGTACAGAGGTTTAGAGTGCAAGCTTTAGCTTGTCCCAACGCACGATATGTACAAGTGGCGCAAACTCACAAAAGCCCAACAGGAACGTGTCCTCCGCGACCGCAAGTTCCATAATTTGCCATGGCATCGTCCGCCACATTTAGATTTCATCGGCTCTTTCACGTTTATTATCACAGCCGCCTGTTTCGAACATCGGCATATAATTGGAAAAAGTATTCAGCGGATCGCCGATTTTGAATCCCAACTGCTTGGCGCATGCGCAGCGGTGGGAGCAAAGGTATTTGCGTGGTGCATACTGCCAAATCACTATCATCTACTCACACGGACCGACCGAATACAGGAACTTAGAAAGTTGCTCGGACAACTTCACGGACGAACTTCGAGAAACTGGAACCAAGAAGACAGCGAAGCCGGACGCAAGGTCTGGTACAACTACTTCGACCGAGATATGAAGTCTGACAGACATTATTGGGCCAGTCTCAATTACGTTAATAACAACGCCGTGCATCACGGTTATGTCGAACACTGGCAAGAGTGGCCTTACTCTAGCGCCCATATTTATTTAGAAGAAGTTGGGCACGAAGAGGCGGCGAGAATTTGGCGTGAGTATCCGGTTTTGGATTATGGCAAGGGTTGGGACGTTTATTAGTTTAGCGTGAGTTCGTGGATGATCGCGTTGGGACAAGCTAAAGCTTGCACTCTGAACATTTGCACTCTGGACCTTATGAATACAGTTGAGAGATTTTCAAGCCGCGTCGAGAATTACATCAAATATCGCCCTGATTATCCGCGTGAGATCGTCGCTTTTCTGCGAGCGAATTGTGGTTTGACGCGCGAATCTGTGGTCGCCGATGTCGGTTGTGGAACGGGCATTTCGTGCCGGATGTTTTTGGAGAACGGGAACCGCGTAATTGGCGTCGAGCCGAATGAGGCGATGCGTGAGGCGGCGGTGAAACTCCTTGCGGAATTTCCGTGGTTCCAACCGATCGATGGGACGTCAACAGCGACCACACTCGACGATAATTCGATCGATATGGTCGTCGCGGCACAGGCGTTTCATTGGTTCGATCCTGAGAAGACGCGGCCCGAATTCTTGCGAATCTTAAGGCCCGGCGGCCACATCGTGCTCATTTGGAACGAACGGCAGCTCGATACTACGCCGTTTCTCATCGAATACGAGGCGTTTTTGCTCAAGTACGCAAATGACTACGGAAATGTCCGTCATGAGAATATCGCGGACGCTGAGCTTCGCGGGTTTTTTCAACAGGATTACGGTTCGGCTGTGTTTCAAAACGAGCAAATATTTGATTTTGATGGATTGAAGGGCAGAATGCTATCTGCATCTTATATGCCGAACGAATCTGCCGATGTATTCCCGGCGATGATCACCGAACTCGAAGCTCTATTTGCGAAACACGCCGAAAACGGTAAAATAAAGGTTTCGTACGACACGCGAGTATATTTTTCCCAGGTTTAGAAGTATGCCAGTAACAGCCGGAACATCTCCCGAAACACGCACCATTACAGTAGCGCACTCGCCCGACTCGGACGACGCGTTCATGTTCTACGGCCTCGCGACGAATAAGCTCGAGACCGATGGTTTGAAATTCGAACACACGCTCAAGGACATCCAGTCGCTCAACGAAGACGCCAAAAACGGCGTATTTGACGTGACGGCGATCTCGTTTCACGCGTATGCGTATGTTGCCGACAAATACGCTTTATTACCGCACGGTGCGAGCATCGGCGACAAATACGGCCCGATAGTCGTCTCGAAAGAGCAAAGATCGGCTGACGATATCGGTTCGATGAAGATCGCCATTCCGGGCGAACTGACGAGCGCGTTTCTCGCCCTGCGGATCTACAATCCGGATTTTGAATACGTCGTGTATCCTTTTGACGAGATCATTGAGGCGGTGCAAAAAGACAAGGTTGACGCGGGGCTTTTGATCCACGAAGGCCAGCTTTTTTACAACCAAATGGGCCTCAACAAGGTGCTCGACCTCGGCGAATGGTGGTTCGATAAAACCGGCCTTCCGCTGCCGATGGGCGGCAACGTCATCCGCCGCGATCTCGGCAAGGACCTGATGAAACAGGTCTCGAAACACCTGCACGCAAGCATCGTTTATTCGATGGAAAACCGCGAGGACGCACTCGCCTACGCGATGCAGTTCGCCCGCGATATGCAGCCCGAACTCGCCGACCGCTTCGTCGCAATGTGGGTCAACGACCTCACGCTCGA
>JANLTF010000223.1:0-5329 GCA_031362825.1 Acidobacteriota bacterium
CGAGGCGGCATTTTACGGGCCGAAGATTGATATTAAGATCGAGGACGCTATTGGACGTGTCTGGCAACTCGGAACAATTCAGCTTGATTTTAATCTGCCGGAGCGTTTTGAGCTGGAATATACTGGCGACGACAATCTGAAACATCGTCCCTTCATGATCCACCGGGCGTTGTTCGGCTCGATAGAGCGGTTCTTTGGCGTGCTGATCGAACATTACGCCGGCGCGTTCCCGCTTTGGCTCGCTCCAGTGCAGGTTGCGGTGCTGCCAATCACGGATCGAATCAATGATTATGCTGATTCGGTTGCCGCGGAATTGCGAAAATCAGGCTTCCGTGTGGAGTCGAACACGAAATCTGATAAAATCGGGGCGAAAATACGGGATGCTCAAATGCAAAAGATACCGTATATGCTGATCCTTGGCGATCAGGAACTTGAAAACGGGCAGGTTGCCGTTCGCGAGCGTAAACAGGGTGATATCGGTGCGATGTCGCTCGATGAATTTAAGGAAAAGATCACGGCCGAGCGTTCGAGCCGGGCATCTTAATACGGGCAATTAACACAGGAGGCATTTATCGCTAGAAGATTTGGTGGAAATAGGTTTAAGCCGCGGTTTCGTGAACCGCTGCACCGCACGAATGAGCGCATTAGGGTACCGTCGGTCCGCGTAGTTCTCGACGATGGTGGAACTCTCGGTGTCATGGACACCCGCGATGCCATTCAGGAAGCTAGAAAACGCGGGCTCGATCTCGTCGAGATATCGCCTAATGGCCATCCGCCCGTGTGTAAGATCATCGATTACGGCAAGTTTCTTTACGAGCAGAAGAAAAAGGCTCACGAAGCAAAGAAGAAGCAGGTCACAGTCCAGGTCAAGGAGATCAAATTCCGCCCTGGCACCGATGATCACGACTACCAATATCGGATGGAACACGCCCGCCAATGGCTGGGTGAAGGCGATAAAGTCAGAGCCGCAATTGCCTTTCGCGGACGTGAGATGTCTCACCGCGAACTCGGGGCCAAGATCCTCAAGCGTTTGACGCTGGATCTGCTGGATCTGGGTGATGTCGAGGTAGCACCAAAGATGGAAGGCTACCAGATGTTTACGATCCTCTCGCCGAAGAAGGCGAAGGTGCCCACGGTGACCAAACACACTTCGGTGGCTCCGAATAAGGAAGACGAGCCCGAAAAGCCAAAAAAAGTGGCTGTGAAGAAGCCAGTTGAAAAGGCCGTCGCGAAACCTAAAGAAGAGTCGAAGGACGACGACGAAATATTCTAGAAGTTACTTTAGGTAACTAGCGTAAGTTATACATAGGAGACAGGTTATGCCAAAACTCAAAACACACAAAGGCGCGGCCAAGCGCTTTCGCTCGACAGCATCGGGCAAATTCAAACGCGGCCACAGCCACGCTCGTCACATTCTGACGAAAAAGACCAGCAAACGTAAACGCAATCTCGATATTGATTGCTTGGTATCGGAAGGCGATCAGAAACGCGTCGAAAAGATGCTGCCGTACGGAAGAGATTAATTATGATTGGAGTACCTGCTTTCGCAGGCTGACCGCCTAGAGGCGGAACTCCAAACACCAGAAAGGAGTGAAGAAATGCCAAGAGCAAAACGTGGTAATAAACGTCTAGAGAAACGTAAAAAAATATTAGCCTTAGCCAAAGGTTATCGTGGAACGAAATCAAAACTGTATCGCTCGGCCAAAGAGTCGGTCGAACGCGCACTTAACTTTGCCTACACCGGCAGAAAGCTGAAAAAGCGTGATTTTCGTAAATTGTGGATCGTCCGCATCAACGCGGCCTGCCGCCTGAATGACATCAAATATTCGCAGTTCATTCACGGCCTCAACCTAGCCGAGATCGAACTTGACCGCAAGGTCCTCGCCGACCTCGCCGTCAAACAGCCCGAAGCCTTTGCCACCGTGGTTGGACAGGCGAAAGATGCACTGAGCAAGCAGGTTCAGGCCGCTGCCTAGTTTAGTTATGCCAGAGATCGCCCGGTTCTACGGGATTATTATCAAACTTTTCTTCGGTGACCATCCGCCGCCGCATTTTCATGCGGTTTACGGAGAGTTTGTCGGGCTATTTGATATTCGAACACTGGAGATGTTCGAGGGCGATCTTCCCAGCCGAGCAAAGAAATTGGTTCTTGAATGGGCACAAATGAACCAGGCTGAATTGATCAAGATGTGGGACGATCAGGAATTCAAGAAACTTCCGCCTCTGAGCTAGACGATGAAATATCCAAAAATCTCATCTGCCACGGCAATTGATGACCATACGTTATTGGTCGAATTCGATAATGCGGCCAAGCGTTTGTATGACATTCGCCCGTTATTTGCAAAGGAATACTTTACGCCTCTTAGAAACTTCGCATTCTTTAAGGCAGTAAAGGTTGATACCGGCGGTTACGCAGTTTATTGGAACGAAGATATTGACCTGAGCGAACACGAGATCTGGAGTCACGGGAGACCCGTCTAAGTAGCAATTTGATTAAGAAAAACACGAAAAGGCTCGATCAAAATTGATCGGGCCTTTTCTGATAGAAAAACGAATATTTAGATACCCAATTCAGCTTTCGCGTCAGCAAACATTGCGACAGCAAAATCCAGGTCTTCTTTCGAATGAGCCGCCGAAACCTGTGTCCGAATCCGTGCCTTCCCTTTCGGGACGACCGGAAATGAGAACGCGATGACATAAACTCCGCGTTTCAGCATCGCCTCAGCCATCTTTGTCGCGAGTACTGCGTCGCCGAACATCACCGGCACGATCGGGTGTTCGCCGGGGACGATCTCGAGTCCGATGGATGACAGCTTTTCCCGAAAATATCGAGTGTTGTCCATTAACTTATCGCGAAGCTCTGTCGATTGAGTAAGCATATCGATCGCTGCGATCGCCGCTGTGACGATTGGCGGGGCAACAGAATTTGAGAACAAATACGGCCGCGAACGCTGACGAAGCAGATCGATGATCTCCTTTTTGCCGCTCGTATAACCGCCGCTCGCACCACCGAGAGCTTTGCCGAGCGTTCCGGTGATAACATCGACGCGGTCCATCACGTTGTGATGCTCATGCACGCCGCGTCCGTTTTTGCCCATAAATCCGACCGCGTGCGAATCGTCGACCATCACCATCGCCCCGTATTTATCGGCCAGATCGCAGATCTCAGGCAATTTGGCGATAAAGCCGTCCATCGAGAAAATGCCATCGGTCGCGATCATCTTAAACCTGGCAGACGAAGCCTCCTGCAATTTGGCCTCAAGATCCGCCATATCGCCATTTTCATAGCGAAAACGTTGGGCCTTACTCAAACGGATACCATCAATAACACTGGCGTGGTTCAAAGAATCCGAAATAACCGCATCCTGTTCGCTCAAAACCGTCTCGAACAGGCCGCCGTTGGCGTCAAAGCACGATGTATACAAAATCGTGTCCTCAGTGCCAAGAAACTCGCTTATCTTCGCCTCAAGCTGTTTGTGTATCGTCTGCGTGCCGCAAATAAAGCGCACCGACGACAGCCCAAAACCCCATTCATCAAGCCCCTTCTTCGCCGCCGCCACGATCGTCGGATCGTCCGACAGCCCAAGATAGTTATTCGCGCACATATTCAGCACGCTCTTGCCGCCCGTTACGTTAATATGAGCTTCCTGCGGACTCTCGATAACCCGCTCGTTCTTAAACAACCCGGCTTCCCTGATTTCATTCAAAACGCCAGTAAGATGTTCCTGCACTTTTCCGTACATATTTTTCGCTTCTTTCGCCTATTTCGCGGTTAAACTCTTAAATCTCGCTCCAATCGAGCACGACCTTTCCGCCATTTCCCTCTTTCATGGCTTCAAATCCCTTCTCAAAATCTTTGTACGAATATCGGTGCGTGATCACCGGTTCGATATCCAGCCCCGATTCGAGCAAAACGCTCATCTGATACCACGTCTCATACATCTCGCGGCCATAGATTCCCTTGATTGTCAGCATATTGAAAATGACGGTCTTCCAATTGATCGAAAATTCGTCCGAGGGAATACCAAGAAACGCCACATTCCCGCCGTGCGTCATATTCGCGAGCATATCGCGAAACGCCTGTGGATTACCCGACATCTCCATGCCGACGTCAAAACCTTCCTTCATTCCCAGCTCTTTCTGCACATCGGCGATCGACCTCTCACGAACATCAACCGCCAACGTCACATCAAACTTCTTTGCGAGTTCCAAACGACTCGGATTAACATCAGTAATAACGACGTGCCTCGCACCTGCATGTTTCGCAACCGCCGCAGCCATAATACCGATCGGCCCTGCACCCGTTATAAGCACATCTTCGCCGAAAACTTCAAACGCAAGGGCCGTGTGAACTGCGTTGCCAAACGGATCAAATATCGCTGCTACATCGAGATTTACGTCAGGACTATGCTTCCAAATGTTGGTAAACGGCACCGCCATGTACTCGGCGAAACCGCCATCGGTATTCACACCATAACCAAGCGTGTTGGCACACTTATACCGGCGCCCGGCAAGACAATTGCGGCAGCGGCCGCAAACGAGGTGACCCTCGACGCTGACGATGTCTCCGACATAAAAGTCGTTGACATTCGAACCAACCTCGACGATCTCGCCGACCAATTCGTGGCCAAGTATCGTCGGCACTTTGATCGTGCTCTGTGCCCACGCATCCCAATTATAAATATGCATATCAGTGCCGCAAATGCCGGTCTTTTTCATCCGGATAAGCACGTCATTTATGCCGAACGTCGGTTCCGGCACGTCTTCGAGCCACAGACCAATCTCGGCCTTGCTTTTTACGATGGCTTTCATTTTTCGTTAGCTCCTTATGGCTAGATAACCTTTGCTGATCCAATGATATCACCGCGGCACGTTCGCTCAAAAGAGGCTTTGAAGACCTTTTTCACCCTCGATTTTACGAGAATCAGCATCACTGCTAAAATTAGACATTCAGTCAATGCCGCAAACTGATATTCTCTTAACTTATGTCCGAAGAACGAGATAGAGTCGAAGCGGTCCGCACCGCCTTCCTAAATGAATTCGCACCGTACGCTGGCCTAAGCCTCGACGGGGCGTCGCTCGATGATGTCGAGACGAAACTGCGTGAGATCGGCGAGTTAAAGGTTCGCCATACCGGCAAAAAGTCTGCGATCGCCGAGACAATGAAACTCGTCGGCCGCGTCGCCCCCGATGAACGTCCTGAATTCGGCCAGTTGGTGCAGTCTGTCCAAAAAGAGATCGAAGCCTCGATCGATTCGGCAGAATCACAACTCAAGGATTTCATCTCAAACGCCAAGATCGAACTCGAACGCCTCGACGTCACGATTCC
>JANLTF010000300.1:0-11797 GCA_031362825.1 Acidobacteriota bacterium
AGCGCAGCCCGCCGCCCGGATTGTTAATATCAATGTCAACAACCTGAATTTCACGCGAGGCACCTCCAACTTCAACGGCGGCTCGATCACCGTTTCCGGCGGCGGCGCGTTGACTCTCTCTAATTCTGCTCTTTACGGCAATGATAGTAACAATCCGGGCGGCGGGCTGCGCTGCGAAAGCGGCTGCACGGCGAATCTTACGAACGTTACCATTTACGGCAATTCGTCGCCCAATGGAGGCGGCATCCGCAATGAAGGCACAGTCACGGCGACGAACTGCACCCTGACCGGCAACAGCGGCTCATTCGGCAACGGCGGCGTGCAGAACAGCGGAACATTCAACATTCGCAACACGATCATCGCCGGAAACAGTGCCTTCTTCGCCAACACATCGGATGTCTCCGGCGTTTTCGCGTCGCAGGGCAACAATCTGATCGGCAAAACCGACGGCACGAACGGCTTCACACAGACGGGCGACCAAACCGGAACGGTCGCCGCGCCGCTCGACGCGCGGCTTGCGCCTTTGGGCAACTACGGCGGCAAAACTCTGACTCACGCCCTGCTCGACGGCGGCGCGATTCCGTCTCCGGCAATCAACGCCGGAACTGCGACGGGAGCGCCTTCGACCGATCAACGCGGCGCGGCGCGTGTCGGGGTGGTCGACATCGGGGCGTTTGAAGTCAACAACACGGCAAACAGCGGCTCGTTCGTCGCCGTCCTACCTGTCGGTTCGCAAATCATTCCCTATCTTGCCCAGATCACCGCTAACAACGGCGCGTTCACTTATTCGGTCTCGAGCGGCACACTGCCGAACGGCATTTCGCTGACGACAAATGTAGCTCCGACGGCAATCGTCGCTCTGAGCGGAACGGCGACACAAAACGGGATATTCAACTTTGCGATCACGGCAACGAACGGCGCAAACTCGAATGTTACGAATTACAGTGTGCAGTTTCTCGGACCGTCGTCGGCCGGCGTTTCGATCAGCGGCCGCGTGCTAACACCGGACGGCAACGGCGTGAGAAACGCCATCGTCCAGTTGACCGATCTCCAAGGCAACACCCGAACCTTCCGTACAGGCTCGTTCGGCTATTACCGCTTCGACGACGTCGAGGCCGGGCAGACGTATGTGCTCGGCGTGGCGTCGAAACGGTACGTGTTTACGCCGAGGACGATCAGTGTTTCGGATGAACTGACCGAGGTCGATCTGGTGGCGGAGGCTCCCTGATCGTGTCATCACCGCCCGAGCTTGAGGGCGAGAGAGAAAGAAAATTAACCACAGATCTTCACGGATAAAAACGGATAAGGATTTTTCTTATATCGGTGTTATCTGTGCGATCTGTGGCTGGATCGTTTTGGGGCGGGTCTTGTTTAGCTCGGCTGGTTTGTCGGGTGAGTAGCCCTTACTTACGTGCGGGCTACGGACACGGGCAGACGAACCGTCGTTATTCGTTGAATTGGATCGAGCTGATCATATTACGGAATGCGTTCGAATAGGAGCTTGATTCGGCTTCGGGGACGACGGTGGCTACGTAGAAAAGTTCGCCGCTGTTGAGCAGTGTCGTGTAGATGGTGACGATCTCGACGCGATTCGTGACCGGGGAACGGCCTGCGAGGGCGATCGACGTGCCGCTACGGCCGCCGACGTAGGTGTTTGTATAATTGGTGCGGCGGCTGAGGTACGAGTTGCCCTGCAAGATGCCGTTGATATAGGCTTCGGTGTCGCGCGACAGTTCGCGGTTCTGGCCGCGATAGAGGCCGACCATTGCTCCGCGAGTGATGCCCTGATCGCCGTACGCACCTTCGGGAGCGAACTGGACATCGTCCTGCGATGAGAATTCACGCCAGTTGTTCGGCACGTTCATCTGGACCCAATTTCCGCCCGAATATGCACGCGTTCGGGTCGAGGGATACGCGACCGTAGCCGTGTATCGGCCGTTTGCGGTCGGATTTGTGCCGCCGCCTTGTCCGGCACTGCTTTTTTCGATCTCAGCCATCGTGCGGGCTTTTGGCATTGCACGAAGTTTTGCCTGGATACGTTCGAAATCGCGTGTGATCTTGATCGGATTTTGCGAAACGTTGAGCAAATCGGCCTCGCGATTGATATTTTCGAAACGGTTGCCCGGATCGGGGTGGCTGCTGAGCCATTCAGGGGCACCTCCGCCGGTGCGTTCGCCGGCGATCGTTTTGAACATATTCGCGAGGTCACGCGGGTCGTAGCCGGCGTCGGCCATTATTCGTGCGCCGAGTACGTCGGATTGCGTTTCGTAATTTCGGCTGTATTTTGTCATCCACGCTGCGGCGCCCAATGCTCCGAGCTGGGCTCCGGCCTCGCCGCCGAGGACCGCTCCGCCGAGGATCATGCCCAGCATTCCGAGTTGATTGGTGAGACTGCCTTGTTTCGTCGCTTGAGCGGTCGCATGACGAAGAGCGACGTGGCTGATCTCATGTGCCATTACGCCGGCCATTTCGCCTTCGTTCTTGGCCGCCTCGATCATGCCTCGGTTGACATACATCGGACCGCCGGGCAGGGCGAACGCATTGATATCACTGGCGTTGACGACCTTAAACCGGTAGTTAAACGCGGTTTGGCGATATTCGGCGGGAATCGCGAGCACGAGTTTGGCACCGACACGTTCGACATATCGAGTGGCCTCGGCATCATTGAGGATCGGGAATTTCTTTTCGACCTCGGTCGACGCTTGTGCACCTAGTTTGATGTCATCTTGAACTTTGTACTTATTTTTTGGGGTTTGAATACGAGTCTGCGACATAGCCGCGAGCGGCAGCATCCAGATCGTCAACAACAAAACCCCAGCCGATAATTTCTTTCCGATTAGCCGTTTATTCATAATCCTCTCCAATAAGATCCGCGATCTAAAAACGTTTCCCGATAGTCTATCAACAGAAGCAACCGGACGCGACTTGGATGAACGGTACACTCACGTGCGTTCGCCGGAAAACGAAGCATGGGATTACGAAAATGTTAACAAGATGTTACAGACCGAGCGCCAAAAACCGTTCAAACACAAAAGTTAAGTATAATGTAACCTATACGATCGCTGCTTTGAACTATAATCGTTCGAGTACAATTATGAACGAAAACGCCTCGCCGCACGCCACATCGACGGGCCAATGGCCGCCATTTTCGAGCAGTTTCGGACCACGTGACATGGAAGAGACAAAGATAGAAACGCAGCTCGATCTGCTGCGTGACAAGATATTATTGCTCGGCGGCAAGACGGAGGACGCGGTGCATCGTGCGATGCGTTCGTTGACGGAACGCGATAGCGAACTCGCGAAGGCGGTTCGCGAAGACGACGAATTGATCGATCAGATGGAACTCGAGATCGATCAGCTAAGTATTGAGATATTGGGTTCGCAGCGTCCGACGGAACACGATCTGAGGCTCGTCGTCTCGGTCGCCAAGATCACGCCGATACTCGAACGCATTGCCGATCACGCTTCGAGCATTGCCGATGCCGCAGTGATGTTGAACAACGAACCGCAGATCGGTAGTTACATTGATTTTTCGCTGATGGCCGACATCGCGGCCAAGATGCTGCACGAGGCGCTCGACGCATTTACGTCCGAAGACGCCCTGGCGTCACGCGAGATCATCGCCCGCGATGCTCGGCTCGATAGATGTTACGGCCGAGTATTCGACGAACTCTTGGCACTGATGATCAAGAATCCGGCCGCTGCCAACGGTGCCGCACGGCTTCTGTTCGTGGCCAAACACATCGAGCGCATCGGCGACTATGTAAAAGATATCTGCGAGTTGAACGTTTACTTGCGCGAAGCGGTCTTTATCAAGCACAGCTTTAAAGGCTAGAGCGTAAGGTTCGAAGATCTGTTCGAATCGATCTTCCAAGTGCTTTGCTTCGGGATCGGTCTTGAGCTTGCCCGGACATTTGTTTTGTGCAAGAATTCGCCGTTGAATGTGAGTCTGTCGAATGTTGCGGGCCAATACTTATGAATCGTAGCCGGATCTTTGTTTTCTGCTTGCTGGGCGTCTTGATGCTCGGCGCTTCGTGCTTTAGCGGGCGTCGGGCTAAGGGAGACGCGGTTAAGATCCAGGGCGCAGGTTCGACCTTCATCAATCCGCTGATGCAGAAATGGGTCAGCGAATACGGTAATCTGAACTCGAATATTAGGATAGATTACCAATCTATTGGGTCGGGCGGCGGCATAAAGCAGGTCAAGGAAAAGACCATCCAGTTTGGAGCGACCGACATCGCTATGAAGGACGAGGATCTGGCGTCTGCTTCGGCTCCGATTCTCCATATTCCGGTCGTTCTCGGTGCAGTTGTCTTGACCTATAACCTTGAGGGCGTTGACCAAACACTCAGGTTTTCGCCCGCAACGATAGCCGATATCTTTTTGGGCAAGATCACGACTTGGGATGACCAGCGGCTCAAGGATGATAATCCCGGTGTAACGCTGCCATCGGTTCCGTTGACGGTGGTTCACCGCTCAGACGGCAGCGGAACGTCAGCCGTTTTTACAAATTATCTATCAAAGGTCAGCCCTGAGTGGAAAGAAAAGGTCGGCGAAGGTACCTCGCCGAGTTTCCCTGTTGGACTGGGCGGAAAAGGCAATGAAGGTGTGACCGGCCAGGTGAAACAGACGCCCAACACGATCGGCTATATCGAGCTCGCATACGCCGTAAAGAACAAGATGCCCGTTGGACAGATCAAGAATAAGGCCGGCAATTTTGTTGTTCCTAACTTTGAAACGGTGACAACTGCTGCTGCCGAGACGCTCGAGGAAACTCCGGAGGATCTCAGAGCATCGATCACCGATGCCGGCGGTCAGAATGCATATCCGATCTCAAGTTACGTTTACATTTTGATCTACAAAGACCAAGTTGACGAGACCGTCGGGAAAACGCTTGTTGACTTCCTCACTTGGGGCATCAATGATGGGCAAAGATTTGCTCAAGCACTATTTTATTCGCCGCTTCCGGAAGGGATGGTAAAGCGGGCCACGGCAAAGATCGCCGCTATTTCTCATAACGGCAAATCGTTGAGGGCCGAACCGTAAAGATGTCGCATTCACCTGTCCAAAACGAAGAAGTACAAGAGCCGCAGAAGCGACGATTTTCGTCGTCGGATAAGGTTTATCGTGTCCTGCTGACGGCTTGCGCAGGACTGATACTCGTGATCGTGATAACGATGCTCGTTGTCATAGGCCAGGGCTCCTGGCTGTCGATCAAGGAATTTGGGCCTTCGTTCTTATACGGACAGGTTTGGGATCCGATCAAAGGTGAATTTGGGGCGTTGCCATTTATTTACGGCACTGTTCTTTCTGCGGTCATTGCAGTTCTGATCGCGACACCTCTGTCGATCGGCGTTGCGGTCTTTCTGGTCGAGCAGGCACCAAGATCTATCGCTCGTCCGATCGGTTTTCTGGTCGAGCTTCTTGCGGCTATACCGTCGGTGGTTTATGGGTTGTGGGCAATTTTCATCCTCGCTCCGTTTCTGCGTGTGTATGTACAGCCGCCGCTTCAGGAATATTTCGGCTGGCTGCCTTTCTTTAAGGGCACGCCGACAGGTATCGGTATGTTTACCGGCGGGATCATACTCGCGATCATGATCACGCCGATCATTACTGCGGTCGTTCGCGATATTCTCGAAGCCGTTCCCGTAACGCAGCGTGAGGCGGCACTTGCCCTCGGGGCGACGAAGTGGGAAACGACAAAGATCGTTTTGGCTAATGCATCTTCGGGCATAGCCGGAGCGGTTATCCTGGGCCTCGGGCGTGCGATAGGCGAAACGATGGCCGTTACGATGATCATCGGCAACCGGCCGCAGATCAGCGCGTCGCTGTTCGAACCGGCGTACACGATCGCTTCGGTGATCGCAAATGAATTTACTGAGGCGACCGGAGATCTTTATCTGAGTGCGCTGGTCGAAATGGGATTGATATTGTTTGTGGTCACATTCATCGTGACGGCGCTCGCGAAACTCTTGATAATGAGTGTCGGGCGAAAGACGCAGAACGTAGCCTGATCTATTCGAAAAAATGGACAAAAGACGATTTGTAAACTCGATAATGACAACGCTGACGGCGCTGTGCGCTTTCGGTGTGGTCGGCATACTTGTCCTCATTCTGGGTTACATTTCTTTTCAAGGCCTCTCGTCATTGAGCTGGCAATTTTTTGTACAGACACCAAAACCGGTCGGCGAGGGCGGCGGTATCGGCAATGCGATCGTTGGGTCGCTGATCCTTCTTGGTTTGGCGTCAGCGGTCGGCATCCCGCTCGGTATCGCGATCGGGACGTATCTCGCAGAGCTTGGCAGCGGCTGGTTTGGGACGATAGTTCGCTTTGTTGCGGATGCGATGATCGGCATACCGTCGATCGTGTTCGGTGTATTTGTTTATGCGTTGGTCGTCTTGCAGCAGGGATATTTCTCGACGCTTGCGGGTTCGATCGCTCTCGCTCTGATAATGATCCCAATCGTCACGCGAACGACCGAAGAAATCGTAAAACTGGTACCAAAATCCATGCGCGAGGGTGCGCTTGCACTCGGAGCACCGGAATGGCGCGTTACCTGGGACATCGTTCTGCCGGCGGCAAAGACCGGTATCGCGACCGGTGCGATGCTGGCGGTGGCACGAGTGCTGGGCGAAACGGCGCCTTTGCTGTTCACATCGTTTGGCAGCCGGTTTTACAATATCTACCTCGATGAACCAATGGCGTCGATGCCTGTCCAGATCTACAACTACGCAATATCGCCCTTTGAGGAATGGCACGCCAAGGCGTGGGCCGCGACGCTCGTGCTGATCACCCTGATCCTCGTCATCAACATCATCGTCAGGTACACAACACGAAAGGGGTATTGATTTTTTTGATATAATTGTCACCAAAGATGAGCAAAATCAGCGTATCAAACTTGGATTTCTACTACGGCAAGGCCCAGGCTCTGTACGGAATCTCGTTGGAAATTCCGCCGAATGAGGTAATTGCTTTTATCGGACCTTCGGGATGCGGAAAATCGACTTTCCTCCGGACACTCAACCGGATGAACGACACGATCCCGAACACGCGGGTCGCCGGCGAAGTGCTGATCGACGGAAAGGACATCAACGAGCCCGGAACCGATGTCGTTGCCCTGCGCAGGAAGGTCGGCATGGTCTTTCAGAAATCCAATCCGTTTCCAAAATCGATCTTTGATAATGTCGCCTACGGAGTTGTCATCAACGGGATCCATTCGAGTAAGGCCGACCTCAATGAGCGTGTCGAAAAGGCCCTGACCGACTCGGCCCTTTGGAACGAGGTCAAGGATCGTCTTAACACATCGGCTTTCGGGCTTTCGGGCGGCCAGCAGCAGCGTCTGTGCATCGCACGTGCCTTAGCTGTTCAACCGGAAGTGATCCTGATGGACGAACCGGCGTCGGCGCTCGATCCGATGGCGACGCAAAAGATCGAAGAACTGGTCGTAGAACTAAAACGGCAATACACCATCGTGATCGTCACGCACAATATGCAGCAGGCGGCCCGCGTGTCGGACAGGACGGCATTTTTCATGCTCGGCAAGCTCGTCGAATTTAACCCGACCGACAAAATGTTTACTAATCCGAACGAAAAGCTAACCGAAGACTATATCACCGGGCGGTTTGGATGATATCTTTTAAGCTGCACGTTGAGTCAGTGTAAGTAGTATTTAGAATGGACCATAGAATAATCGATCAACAACTTGATGTCCTTCGCGACAAGGTACTCTTGCTTGGCGGCAAGGCCGAGTCTGCAGTTAAGCGGGCGATGAAGTCGCTCGCGACCCGCGACAGTAAACTGGCGCAGGATGTACTAGAAGAAGACAAGATAATCAATCAGATGGAGCTCGAGATCGACCGTATGAGTGTCGAGATCATTGCTCTATACCAGCCCGCTGCTCACGATCTGAGGCTTGTCATTTCAGTTGCAAAGATCACACCTGTCCTCGAGCGCCTGGCCGACCACGCCGGAAATATTGCCGAAGCCGTACTCATCATCAACGACGAGCCGGAACTTCCACCGTTTCCCGAAATGTCTCACATGGCCACCCACGTCGGCGAGATGCTAAGATCGGCCCTCGACGCTTTTATTGCCGAAGATGCGTCCAAGGCCCGAGAGATCATCAAGAGTGACAGAGTAATAGACACTAGCTACAAAAAAGTATTCAGCGAATTGATCGGCATGATAATCAATGATCCGACGACGACGACGAGTGCTGCTCAACTCCTGTTTGTAGCCAAACATCTTGAGCGGATCGGCGATTATGTAAAGGACGTGTGTGAATTGACCGTTTATCTCGCCGACGCATCCATTATCAAACATAGCCAAAAAGACTAATCGGGTGTCGCCGGTGTCGCTTGACGAGTTCGGTCTGAGAGAGCGGTCAGCGATCTGTCTCCGGAGGATTCATGAAAGCTCACGGCATTTTCCCTTATCTGCTACTCGCCATTTCATTACTCTTCATTCTGGATCAGCGAGTCAACGCCTGTGTCTCCGCTACTCTTGGGCCGGGTCCACCTCTTTGTGTTTTCTATACGAAAGCGTCTTCGGTTTATTTAGCCGAATTGGTCGAAGACCCAAGACCGTCCGATAAAGCTAATTATGAAAATTTGATATTTCAGATCAAAGAGACCTTTAAGGGTGAAAAACATGATCGGATCGAGATGTTAAATCAGTCTCAAGAGAGTAATGATTGTGACCTACTTCTGAACATTAAAAAAGGCGAGACATGGATCATATTTGTTGATTCCGGAGCGAATTTGGCCTTTGTCAACGAAAATAGTTTTTCTTTTAGTCCAGATAGGGACAAAAAGAAGCTCGAGCTTTTACGGACTTCATCTGTGGGGAAAAATCCGACTACCATACACGGGAGTGTGAGGTTTCTAGATCGTTATATTGGTCGGTACAAATCTCGGATCAAGAAAGTCACTCTGACAGGGCAGGGTTTGATCCGTCGCGTACGAACCGATAAATTTGGTAGTTTCAGTTTTTCCAAATTGTCAGAGGGTACCTATAGGATGAGAATTTGGCTTCCCGTTACCGCAGTCACACATAGAGACCAAAAATTTGAGCGGGCGAGGTTTGATACTAAGACTCGATTCTATTATTTCGAAGACGAGGTCACTATCAAGAATGCTGAATGCCTATACCGTATTAGGGCGATTTTTTCACCACGCGCGATGTCTGACTGAGCAAAGTATTTCTTTTCCGCCTGATTTGGCCAAGAGATTGTTTTTGCTGTTCTAATCAAAAATTGTTGCTTTCTTAAGCTCTTTATTAAATCAAATCCTTGCCTTAACTACCCCAAAGTGACATCATTTTTCTTTGGAGAAATACGATGTCAGCCGTACTCGAAAAAGCACAAACATTTGAAGATTACCTGGTAATGCCCGACGCGGAGATCCATGAACGGATCGAGTCGGCGCGCGAGGAATTGGGGAAACGTGTCGTTATTCTCGGCCACCATTATCAGCGTGATGACGTTATTCGGCATGCCGATCTGACGGGCGACAGCTATCAGCTTTCGGTGATGGCATCGCAGACCGATGCGGAATATATCGTCTTTTGCGGCGTTCATTTTATGGCCGAATCGGCCGATATTCTTGGCAAAGATCACCAGCACGTCATCCTGCCCGATCTTGGAGCCGGTTGTTCGATGGCCGATATGGCGAACATCGATCAGGTCGAGGACGCGTGGGAACAGCTTCGCGAGATCGGTGTGCTCGATAACAAGGTCGCGCCGATAACGTATATGAATTCGACCGCCGCGATCAAAGCATTCTGCGGCCGAAACGAAGGCGTTGTCTGTACATCCTCAAACGCCATTCCGCTTTTCGACGTTTACCTCAAAGAATTCGACAAGATGTTCTTCTTTCCGGACCAGCATTTGGGAAGAAACACCGGTTCGAAGTTCGGCATTCCGCTCGAACAGATGGTGCTTTGGAATCCGCACGAAGAACTCGGCGGGAATACGGAAGAGCAGCTTCACGCGGCGAAATTGATACTCTGGCGGGGGCATTGTTCGGTGCACGGACGTTTTAAGGCCTGGCACGTCGATAAGATCCGCGAAGATCACCCGGGAATGCGGGTCATCGTCCATCCCGAATGCCCGAAAGAGGTCGTCGATCTCGCCGATCTTGATGGTTCGACTTCGTTTATTATCAAGACCGTCGAAAACTCGCCAGCAGGTTCAAAATGGGCGATCGGTACTGAGGTGAATCTGGTCAATCGCTTGCAGGACCGATTCCCCGACAAAGAAATTCGCCTGCTCGCCCCCGACCTCTGCATGTGCGCGACGATGTACCGCATAGCACCGCAAAATCTCGCATGGGCGCTCGAAAATCTGTTGGACGGCACAGTCGTCAACGAGATCGTCGTCGATGACGAGACGAAGCATTTCGCAAATGTCGCTTTGCAGCGGATGATCAATTTCACTGAGAACCAGTCCAAATAGAACCACCGTTAATGCCAAATGACGTGAGAATCGAGCAGATGAATTTGTCCGATCGTGACAATGTACTATCGTTTCTCAAAACTGCATATCCCGATAATCCCAGACACAGCGATCCTGATTTTTGGGATTGGCATTTTCGTCAGCCGCCGCTTTCGAAGGATGACGATCTACCTGTCTGGCTCGCAAAATGCGGCGACCGAATCGCCGGACAACTTGCCGCGATCCCTGTCGAACTCAATGTCAGCGGCGAAACGCGTCCGGCGATCTGGATACTGGACCTGATCGTCGATCCGGATTTTCGGCGGATGGGCATCGCACAAAAACTGGTTCAGGCGGCGGAAAAGTACTGCCCGCTGATCTTAGGCGTCAACACAAACGAACAGCATGCACCGGCGTTGCTGCAGAAACAGGGCTTTGTCATCGTGACCAAGATACAGCGATTTCACAAATTGTTGTTTCCCGGCGAAGCGTTTCGCGAGGTCTCTAAACTCGGTCCGTTGCGAATGCTCGCAAACCTCGCCTTTGCACCCTTTAGAATCGGGTTGGATAAAGAAACTCATGTGCGAACCGTCGCCGAAGTTGACGGCTCGTTTGACGAACTGTCGAGTGAAGCAAGGCAGCAGTGGCCATGTTCCGTTTCTCGATCGGCGGCTATGCTCAAATGGCAGTTTGAGCGACAGCCGAATAAGAAATATGAGATCCTCGGCTATTTTGAAAACGACAGATTGCTCGGCTACGCTGTATTATTCTTCCGAAAGCCAAACAAATACGGTGCTGTCGAAAAGGCTGCTATCAGCGATCTTTGTTACGGCACTAAAGATCGATCTAAGGTCATCGACGCTCTTCTCCGGGCATCACTAAAACTCGCCGTGGATCGCCGTGCAGGAGGCCTTGTCACCGACGCTCTCGATCCGCTGCTGCAGGAGCGGCTGAAGAGTTTCGGTTTTTGGCCGGTCAAAAGCGGCCTTCAACTGATGGTTAAGGCACCCGAAGATCAGGATCTGTTGTATGATGGCAGCAAATGGTTTTTGACCCGCGGCGACTCGGATATAAGCATTTTTGAACATCCGAATATCTGACGCGTTTTCGTGTTTGTTTTACTCTCCGAACAAACTTAGAACTAAAAGGTAAAACTAAAAACTTCGATCGATGTTTGGTTTTAACTTTTAAGTTTGCTCGAACCGACAAAAAGTGAAAATTCCTGTACTTGCGTATCACAAGATCGACCTGCCGACCGCCGACGTCAAGATTCGCGGTGCGTACACGGCACCGGCGAGGTTTGAAAGGCAGATCTCGTATCTCAAACGTCATGGCTATGAGTTTTTTACTGCATCCGAGATCGT
>JANLTF010000350.1:0-6173 GCA_031362825.1 Acidobacteriota bacterium
AGCGGTGTGTCGCTGCCTGTCCAAGAATTTATTGCCGTTAATTTAATTCCTCCCGTAGTCTCGAAAAGACCTGCTTTTACTGACGACGCGAAGATAGAACTGCTGACATTCAGATTGCCCGGAACTTTGACAAAATCAACGCTCCTGCCGAGAACCACTGAGTTACTTGAATCGGCGACGGCACCCGCACCGATGGCAGTTGCATTAGTCGGTCCCGGAAACCCCGGCGTGAATGGTTGGACTCTGGTAAAATTACCAACGACCGTGTTGTCGCTGCCTTCAACTGATGTGAAATTACCGATGCTTGTATTTGCATTACCGGTTGAGAACGAACCACCGCCGAGCATTGTATTTTGATTGCCGTCTGCTTGGCTGCCCGAACCGACGACGATATTTTCATTGCCGTTCTTGCTACTCGACTCATTACCGACCACCGTATTGCTGTTGCCGTTCGTATTCAGGTAGCCTGCGTTGCCTCCGATAAATGTATTCGACGAGCCGCCAACATTAGCTAAACCCGCCGAACTGCCGAAAAATGCGTTATCGCTTCCGCCGTTGTTAGCTTTGCCCGCCAAACTGCCGAAAAACGAATTTCCGCCGCCGGTCGCAACTGTTCCGGCCTGATAACCAAAAAACGAATTATCGTCGACCGTCGCTGCGGCCCGTCCGGCTTGAAAGCCGAAAAACGAATTGCGAGCACCCGTGGAATTGATCAACCCTGATTCGTAACCGAAAAACGAATTGGCGGCCGCCGTCGTGTTGCTTTTTCCCGCCGAGCTGCCGAAGAAAGCATTCAGCGAACCCGTCGTGTTGAAGAATCCGGCGTCTTTGCCGACAAAAGTATTATTTCCGCCGCTTGTCGTCAAGTTTCCGGCTTCGCTGCCGATAAAAGTGTTTGCCGAACTAAAAGCATTGGTCACGGCTCCGGTCTTGTAACCAAAAAACGCGCTGTTGCTGGCTCCGGTCGTGTGATTTGCCGATTGTCCGGCCACTACGCTCGTTTGGCTCGGTGTGCTGAAGACGGTTACACCGCCGATCCGGAAATTCGTGGTCGAATTAATGACGTTCGCCGAAAGCGTCCCGCCCGCCGTCCCGTTTCCGCTGACGTTAAAGTTTGAAGTCGCTTGCTGCACCATCGAATTATTGATAAATGTGCCGCCGAACGCCGCCGCCGTGCAGGTCGAGATCTGGTTTGAAGCGTTGCGACAAAGTACAAGGCCGCCTGATGTGCCAAGACCGAAGATACGCACAGTGTCGCTGCCGTCGCTGCGGCCCAAAGCGATCGTGTCTGATGTAGAAACCACCGAACCCGCACCGATCGCAGTCGCAAAAAACAAATTATTTGCCGCAAAATCGGCTTGATTCCCAAAAGCTGAATTGTTACCTCCGGCTGTATTCGTTATGCCCGAATTTGTCCCGAAAAAAGAGTTGGTGCTGCCCGATGTATTGTTGACGCCCGAATTTCTACCGACAAAAGAATTTTGCGAGCCGATTGTATTGCTAAATCCCGCATTTAGCCCAACGAAAGCATTATCCGAACCTTGTGTATTAGTTGATCCGGCATTAAATCCAAAAAAGGCGTTATTTCCGCCCGTGGTATTAAATCGCCCGGAATCTAGTCCGAAAAACGAATTATTCCCGCCGCTCGTGTTGGCAAATCCGGCGCTACGTCCGAAAAATGAATTGCTCGTTGCGGTATTGTTGCGTCCAGCATCTGTCCCGAAAAACGAATTATTAAATCCCGTTGTGTTAGTTTTTCCGGCGTTCGTGCCGAAAAACGAATTGTCACCGCCTGTCGTCAAAGCTCCGGCGTTTGTGCCTGCGATCACATTCCCGCTGCCGCCGCTCAAAAACCGACCGCCGCCGAGGTTAAACTGGGTTGTGGCATCCACGATGCTTCCCGCGACAGTTCCGCCGACAGTCGCGCTTCCGCTGATCTTCAGATCCGCCGGCTGCGAAACTGCCGCTTGATTTTGAATATAATTCGCACTACCCGCGAGCGGGTTGCGGTCGTCCGCGAGACGCGTGTCGTTCGTTTGGACATAGCTACTCGCCGGCAATCCGCCGAGTGCGTCCGAATTGTCGGCTTGATTCGAGATCCGGCTACGGATCGCGAGTGGGGCTGTCGTTATCTGCTGACGCGGAGCGAGGACCGTATACGCCGCCGGACTGCCCGAGGGTCGCACGCCGATCTCGACAAAAAGATCGGAGCTCCGAAACACCGTTCCGCCCTGATCGAGCTGAACCGTAAAGATACCGTTAACGACCGAGACACTCGCCATCGTTTGCGTCCCACCGATCTGGTCTCCCGTTCCGACCGTTGCGGCATTGTACAATTTGAATTGCATCTCATAGATGCCGTTCGTCGGCTGCGGCATTGTCGAATCGGTCATGCGTCCCTGATAGGTAAAGACCGTCGTCTGCGCCGCCATCGTTGCCGCGAGCATCACGCCAAAGCTCATACCAAGTACCAATTTATATATCTTTTGAAAACAAAACATTCCTTTCTTACTCCCTTTCTAATTACTGTCGAGCGATTCGCCGCATACCAGCAAACCGTCGTTCGTTTCGATCAAATGCAAGCCGTTGGTCTGTACCAGCCGCAAAAACGCGGACACTTGCCGTTGTGTGTAGCCCGAAACCGGCTTTTCACAATGCTCGCAATAGACCGCATTGTGCCTGTGGCCGCTCCTAATGATCGTGACCTCGTGTGTCTCGATTTGAATTTCCGTACGTCGGATCTTGGTTGACATTAAATCTCTTTTGCCTCGCGATGGTTTCTGTTAATATCAGAGTTCCTTTCGCCTAACGTGATACTGCGGCCGAAGCGTGTTAAATGTCCTAAAAACGTCCGAAAACTGACCTTAAACTTTCCGAAATTTTCCGAAACGCGATGAATTCCCTGCAGGACACAAAGATAAGGTTCGCGGATTTTGAGCTGGACACCGTAAAACGGCGGCTGCTCAAAAGCGGTGAAACGGTCGCGCTAAACTCGAAAACCCTCGACCTGCTCGAAGCTTTAGTTGAACGGCACGGCGAAGTTGTATCCAAAGACGAACTGCTCGATCGGATCTGGACAGGACAATTTGTCGAGGAAAGCAACCTGACGGTTCAGATCTCGACGCTCCGAAAAGCGTTGGGCGAAGCGCGTGGAGAAAATCGATTTGTCGTCACCGTTCCTGGCAAAGGTTATAAATTTGTCGGTGAAATAGCGGACGAACCCGAAGAGATAAGGATCGAAAGCCGCAGTTTTTCGCGGATCGTGGTTGAAGAAGAGGTCAAAGAATCTGTTGTTTCGCCCCTGATGCTGCCTGCCAAAACGAGCTGGCTGCGGCAGAACGGACTCGCTTACGGTACACTCGCCCTCGTTTTCATAGCGGCCGGAATGACGTACGTGTGGATGCTCTCCAGGCCTTCGCCCATGGCCTTCGCGAAAATTCAGGTCCGGCAGCTAACGAATAAGGGAAATGTCAGCATTGCCGCTCTTTCGCCGGACGGCAAGCTATTTGCGTACGCAATTAACGAATTTGGAAAGGAATCAATCTGGCTCGGGCAGATCAATGGCGGCGACAATATCCAACTTCGCCCGCCCGCTGAGACCCAGTATTTTGCGCTCGCATTCTCGCCCGGCAACGACAAGCTGATCTTCTCGAATCAGGATTGGACCGCCGCGACATCGACGCTCTCAAAAATGCCGGTTTTTGGCGGAGCTTCAGAAAAGATCACAGACAATGTCCGCTTTTTTGCTCTTTTTGCAGACGGCAATCGCATCGCTACGTCTCAATACGATGCTCAGCAGGCCCGTGACCGGCTTTACATCACTGACCTCGCATCAAACGACCGTCGCGAGATAATTCTTGCGTCCGAGCGGATCTCGCCGACCTCGCTTTCGTTTTCGCCCGACGGCGAAAGGCTCGCCTACGGAAGCGCTAACGGCGAGCTTTCGCAAGGTATTTTTACCGTGCGAATCAACGACGGGCTAGTCGAAAAGGTGAGCAATTACAATTTCGGACCGATAGAAAATACGGCGTGGACGGCGGACAGCAGCACGCTTGTTTTGTCGGCTCTTGCGACACAAACGTGGTCGGCAGTGCCGCAATTCCGTATTTGGAGCGTGTCACTCAATGGCGGCGAAACCCGCGAGATCACCACCGATCTTAGCGGCTATTCGGGTGCGGTTTCGGCGGCGAACGGCTCTCTACTAACGATCGAGAACCGGCAAATGAACAATATATGGATCGCTCCGGCGAACGATCTAAGTAGTGCGAAACAGATCACGACCGGTTCGTTTGGCCGGTACGATGGCCTGTGGGGACTTGATTGGACGCCGGATGGACACATTGTCTTCAACTCGTCGGATACACAGAGTCAGGTCATTTCCTCGATGAACGCCGACGGCACCGATCAACGGCGTCTGACCTCGGCGGGCTTTATGGACAGCGATCTCGACGTTTCGGCTGACGGGCGATATGTCGTCTTTCATTCGACACGCGGCGGTGCCGGATTTGCTATTTGGCGTGTGGACGCGAACGGCGACAATGCAAAACAGCTAACGTTCGATAAGCAGAGCTATCAGCCATTTATCTCGCCCGACAGCCGTTTTGTTTACTATAAATCCTTCGCTAACGGTATAGGCAGCCTCATGCGCGTTTCCATTGATGGCGGCACGCCTGTCGCCCTGACCGACAAAGAAACATCCTGGTGCAGCATCTCGCCCGACGGAAAATTTATCGCGGCACACTACAAAACCGATAAGGGCCGGATCGCGATATTCGACATTAACGGCGGCGTGCCGCTAAAACAATTTGACCTGCCCAAAACCGCCACAGCTTATGGCGGCACCGGTTGGACGCCCGACGGCAAAGCGGTCATCTACCACGATCACGATTTCGGCTACTGGCAGCAAGATGCCGAAGGCGGCCCGCCCACAAAAATGCCCGATCTGCCAAAAGAAAAACTCTACAACTTCGCCTGGTCGAGCGACGGCCGCCAATTCGCATTCGTGCGAGGGCAAGAGGTACGCGATGTGGTGTTGTTTATTGAATCGAACTAGTAAATACTCTCTCCAACAAAAGAACGTCTTGAATTATCGTATATTATGGTAATATACATTCTTAGTGGCTGAGATACTGGAAAACTGTGAAGGCTTTGAGTGGGACGACGGCAATTCAAACAAGAATTGGCACGGTCACAGGGTAACTGACGCAGAATCGGAAGAGATATTTTTCAATGTCCCAATAATTGTTGCTCTTGATAAGTTTCGAAAGAGTCCTGAGAAACGATACTACGCCCTTGGAAGAACGGACTCCAATCGCCATATGTACGTCGCTTTTACAATTCGAAACGGATTGATTCGAGTGGTTTCAGCACGCGATATGACCCGGAGCGAGGAAAGAAAATATGAAGAAAAAACTAAAAGAGATTCCAGCATTTGAAAGTGAGAACCAAGAACGGGAATTTTGGTCGAAGCACGATTCGACTGATTATGTCGATTGGGATAACGCAAAGCCAGTTGTATTCGCGAAGCTTAAGCCAACGACCCAAACGATATCGCTGCGCCTTTCTGGTTCAACTCTAGACAAAATTAAGTTGATTGCAAACAAACGCGACGTTCCGTATCAATCGCTAATAAAAGTATTTCTAACCGAACGTATAGACAAAGAACTTAAAATTGCCTAACTATCAAAACCTGTACAAATTTAACATCTTCGTAACATCAAATTAATATCCAATTCACTCGCGTTACATAGACTTGTCGCAAATCGTGGTTTAATCGAATAGAATTTAGTGACACGCTATGCAGCAAAATATTCTCATCATCGAAGATGATGCAGACATCGCCGAGAGTTTGCAATACAATCTGCGCCGCGAAGGCTATCGTCCGACTATCGCCGAATCGGGCGAGAAGGGTTTGCGTCTCGCCTTAGACGAAAAGAACGCTCCTTCGATGATCATTCTCGATCTGATGCTGCCCGGAATGACCGGAATGGAACTGTGCCGACGACTCCGACGCGAATCGCAGACCAAGCTGACGCCGATCATCATGCTCACCGCAAAGGCCGCCGAGGGCGACAAGATCGCGGGGCTTGAGGTTGGGGCCGACGACTATATCGTTAAACCTTTCTCGATCAAAGAGGTCATTGCCCGCGTCCGTGCCGTGCTTCGCCGGGCCG
>JANLTF010000355.1:0-3361 GCA_031362825.1 Acidobacteriota bacterium
GTGTTAAACGACATTGTTGCGGTCGCCGAGGTTGTAAATGTGGTACTTGCGGCTCCGGTAAAGGTGAGATTCAGCTTGCTGTTTGCGGAAGCCGAGCCGTTGAAAGTTCCGGCTCCGTTCACCGTCATATTTCCGCCCACCGACAATGTATGATTTGTCGTCGAAGCAGGGCTGACCGTGTTTGAACGCACTGTGCCATTGAGAGCTACAGTCACGTCCGTCGTCACTGTCAGCGTCTTGGCAACCGTCGTGCCGTCCGCTTGAAGAATTGCTGCAGCTCCGCCCGTTCCAACCGTCACTGAATATGCAACCGCAGTCGTCGTGTCTATGGTGACCGTGGCACCGTCAACGATGGTCACATTATCCGTTACCGTCGGTACCACACCTCCTACCCAAGTAGCGTTCGAACTCCAGTTACCGCCTGCACCAACCGACGAAACATTACCGGCGGCGTTCGTCGCTCGACTGTCTGACGAAGCAGAGCTAAGAGCACCCTCGGAGATCGCATAAACCTTGAAAAAATAGGTCGTTGACGGATTGAGTCCGGTGATCGCCTGCGAAGTCGCATTAGCTGCCGTCTGTGCGACGAAATTGTAAGTCGAACCGCCGTCGTTTGACTGATAAACGGCATAACCGCCCTCGTTGGGGCTCGTATTAGTATCCAACCAATTGACGGTCATTCCGGTCTGTGTAACCGGCGTAAATGACAATGCTCCCGGGGCGTTTAGAACAACTGGCGTAAAAGTAAATTTTGTTCCACCGGTAATAGCCGCCGTATTCGTACTGTTTTCAACGTTATACGCACAGGAGGGCCCGCTGGCAGTGACATTGGCAAAGACCGTCGCAGAACTTGCAAGGCCAATGGATGCGCCTGAATTGGTGGAATTAAGTGCCATTCCGGAACCATAAACAAATTCAACAACACCAGTGGTTTCATACAACCATAATTGAAAATTACCCGCTCCGGTGTTACTCGCTCCGACTCGGGGAATCTGCATGTTTTGCCATTCAACGACAAGCTTCCGGTTCGGTGCACTGCCTATGGTTCTATAACGAACTGAACCATTTGTTCCTGTATAAAGGTCATCCCAATATGGGAAGATGTTACCGGAAACTGCACTAGTCATTACATTCGTAAAAGTACTGGCAACGGCACTTCCTCCCATCCGAACCAATCCGTTCGAGTTTGCCGAAAATTGGGTGTAACGAACACCGTCATACCAGAAATCAAAACCAATGTTAGACACGGCTGACACCCCATCATCCGTGTTTGCAGCGACAAGTGTCGTAGAGCCCGTCGAAATGTCCTCGAGCGAAACGCCGGTTGAACTCGTAAACGGATAAGTGTCAGTTGTTACAAGATTCGATTCCGAAACTCCGCCTTTCGCAGATGTGCTATCAGTGGTAGGCTCATCTACCTTCGCAGCCGGGTCATCTTTCGTCGTCTCAACCACGGCCCCATCCTCGAGCAATTGGCGCACTTCGCCCTTGGTCGGCGTCGGTTGCGGTTGCGGCTGCGCCGTTTCTGTCGATCCGAAGATCGCCGAATATACACTATCTGTGACATCGGTGAACCAGTTGGCTCGGACGGTGATGGTGGAAATTGCTAGAAGGCCGACGAGGGCGAGAGCAAGACGGAACGACGATTTTCGGTTAAACATAAATGATGGTACTCCGGGGCAAGTGTGGGTATTTTTCGATAAACAAAACGCAAGCGCCAACTTAGCCGCTATGGGCGCACGAACTCCGACAAAAATTTTCTAGTTTCCTAAACGAATACGTGAATTATAGGCATTCCACCGCCAAAGTCAACAAAAAAAACGACCACGGACACAAAGAATCCGGGTAAATCGTCGCGGCTATTTCAACAGCCGCTATCCACGGATCAGAACCTTTCTTATTTCACGCCTTTTGTTAAACACCGCGAAGGACGCTAGAATGCTTGTCAAGGAACAACGCAGGTGCCGGCGCGATAGTTGTTTTTCAAGAGATGGATGCGGCAGAGACCGAGCAATCTCCGAGGTACCGTAAAGATGATCTGAGCCCCGGAAAAGTCGGCGGTGGACACGCGGAACGGATCGTCTGTGTGCGTTAACATATCGTGGCAGAGTTTCCAAAAAGGGCTTTCCGGTAGCTTTGTGCTCCCTAATGAGAATGGTCTAGCAGTCAGCGAGTGATATCGGCGATGGAAAATAAAGCGGAGAAAAAGCAAAAAAAGCAGGCTGAAAGAAAAGCCAAGAAAAAGGCAAAGAAGAATGCTCTGATCGTCTGTCGTGACCGAAGCGAGTTCTGGACGACGCAGAAGCAGTTTTGGCAGTGGATGCGGGAAGGCGTAATCGTAAAGACAGGAGACGGCCCTCTGGCCGGCAACTTTGTTCGTGAAGATGAAGAAAAGATGGTAGTTATCGCCAATACGGTTCTAAATCTTTCATGTCCGAATCATCTTCGTGAAGCTCTTGCACAAAGACGGTGGGCTAATAATCGCTAAAGCATGCAGATCCAACTCAATTTGCCGAGTGCATACGTTAGGGTGGCCGTGTTGGTCGTGATGGCCGCGCTCCTTGGGTTTCTCGTGAAAAAAGTCGCCGAGAACTTTGTCATCTTCGGACTTTCTGATTATCGAATTCCGGTAAACACCGATCTACTCGCCCCAGCGGTCGATTATCTTCCTGATTCGCCCCGATTGCTCGCCCGGCTGGCGGAATCGGAATTAAAGCAAACCCGGCCGGATCTTGAAAGCGCCGAAGGGCACGCACTTCAGGCTATCCAAGGGTCGCCGAATGATCACAGTTTCAGGTTGTTGCTTGGTCAAATCAGAGAGGCACGTGGAAATCTGGCGGGAGCCGAAGAGGCATTAAACGATGCTCTGAAGCTTGCCCCTAACAGCCATGTGTCCCACTATCGAATGGCTAACTTGATGATCCGGCAAGGAAAAACTGAAGCGTCAATCGACCATTTTCGTTTTGCCATTAATTTCAATCCGACAGTTCTTCCGCTCACGCTAGATCTGGTCTGGCAGGTTTCAGGGCAGAGCATTCCAGTTTTAGCCCGGATGGTTGACGGCAATCCAAAAGCGCAGTTGAAATTGGCACTCTTTTTAGCGAATAGATCGCGGACAAATGAAGCGGTCGATACGTTTTTAAAGGTTGATCGAGAAGCCATCATTTCGTCTCCTGATACCTCTCCTTTTCTCGATGCTCTGATCGCCAAAGGATTTCCCAAATCCGCCTGGGACTTGTGGGTGCGAACAAAGAATCCCGAGAACAAAAGTACGGATCAACCATGGATCGGGAATGGTGATTTTGAAACCGAGCCTTCTCCTGGCTTCAAACAATTCGAGTGGCAGATCGACAAAAGTGAA